>NZ_JAZZJS010000016.1:0-29431 GCF_056180635.1 Denitrobacterium sp.
TCGATGCCGTCGAGCGTGGTGAAGGGCTCGCCGTCGAAGGCCTTGCGCACGCGTATGTGCACCTTGCCGGCCTCGTCCTTCGCAAGCTTGTCGTAGTCGAAGGCGTGCAGCGGCTGGCCCAGCAGGAACAGCACGTAGTTGGTGATGTCGACGACGTTGTTCACGGAACGCGCGCCCGCAGCGGTGATGCGCTCCACGAGCCACTCGGGGCTGGGGCCAACCTTCACGCCGCGGATAACGCGCGCGGTATAGCGAGGGCAGCGGCTCGCATCGGCGATTTCCACGCTCACCAGGGATTCGGTTGCGGGGGCCGACTCGGACAGCTCGTGACCCTCGATAGCGCTCTTCACGGGAACGCGATACATGGCGCCCATTTCGCGCGCCATGCCCTCCATGGAAAGGCAGTCGGGGCGATTGGGCGTGATTTCCAGGTCGAGCACGCGGTCGGACAGACCTGCGTACTGGGCGTAATCCATGCCGATGGGGGCATCCTCGGGGAGGATGATGAGGCCGTAGTTATCGCCTTCGAAACCCAGGTCGCGCGGGCCGCAGTTCATGCCCATGCTCACTTCGCCGCGCAGCTTGCTCTTCTTGATCTTGCCGGCGGGCAGCTCGGCGCCAATCATGGCGACGGGCACGCGATCGCCCTCATTGAAGTTCTGAGCGCCGCATACGATCTGCAGGAGCTCGGGTTCGCCCTGGGCGTTGACGTTGCGCTCGCCCACGTTCACCTTCGTGATGAACATATGGTCGCTATTCGGATGGGGAACCTTCTCGGCAATTTCGCCGATGAAGACACCCGTGAAGCCACCAGCGCGCTCTTCCACGCCTTCCACGCCCGTACCCGTGAGGTCGAGCTTATCGCAAAGGGCCTTCGTATCCGCGGGAACATCCACGTACTGCGACAGCCATTTCAAACTTACTTTCATGTGCATCTTCCTTTACCAGAAGCAATCACGTTTATTGTTTCGGAGCGGAACGAATTCCACCCCACTGCTTTACCGAAAACCCCGTACCCCCACATAGCCGAAGGCCAGAAGGGCCGAGCGGGACCAAACAACCCCGCGACCCAACTGCCGGAGACTCCGGCAGTTCTAGCGAGCGCGAGAGGCCCGACGGGCGAAGGGAGTTGGCTATATGCCCAACGACCGTAGCCCGGAGCGCCTCTCGTGCCGCTAGAATTGACGGAGGAAGCGCATATCGCCTTCCAAAAGCATCCTCAAGTCGGGCACGTTGTATTTCAAGCAGGCGATGCGCTCGACGCCCATGCCGAATGCGAAGCCGGAATACACTTCGGGGTCGATGTCGGCGTAGCCGAAAACGTTCGGGTCGACCATGCCGCAACCCAGAACCTCAACCCAGCCGGTACCCTTGCAGAAGCGGCAGCCTTCGCCATGGCAGATGCCACAGCTCACGTCGGCTTCCGCGGAAGGCTCGGTGAACGGGAAGTAATGCGGGCGCAGGCGCGTCTTGCGGTCTTCGCCGAACATCTGCTTGCAGAAGTAATCGATGGTGCCCTTCAGGTCGCCGAAGGTGATGCCCTTGTCGACCACCAGGCCCTCGATCTGGTTGAACTGGGGAAGGTGGCTGGGGTCGGCGACGTCGCGACGGTACACCTTGCCGGGGGCAATGATGTAGATGGGCGGCTTCTGCCGCTCCATCACATGAGCCTGCACGCCACTGGTCTGCGTGCGCAGCAGCACGTCGCTCTCGCCACGCACGGCGGCCGTGTCGCCCGAACGGTCGACGACGTAGAACGTGTCCTGCATGCCACGCGCCGGATGGTCAGCAGGCGTGTTCAGGGCCTCGAAGTTGTAATAGTCGTTTTCCACTTCGGTACCGCTGGCAACGGAGTAGCCAATGCCCAGGAAGATATCGGCAATTTCATCGGTGATGCGGCTAATGAGGTGACGCGTACCCACTTGCTGGGCGCGACCGGGAAGCGTGATGTCCACGGCACCTGCCGCCATCTTTGCAACCAGCTCGGCGCGGCTGAGGTCGGCCTTCTTCGCCTCGAGGGCGCCTTCCACCGCGTTGCGCACGACATTGAGCGTCTTGCCAACTTCGGCACGCTGCTCCTTGGGCACCTGGCCCATGCCGCGCAGGTAGCCGGTGAGGCTTCCCTGCTTACCCAGAACGCTCACGCGCACCTGCTCGAGCGCCGCCGTATCGGACGCGGCTTCGATTGCCGCCAGCGACTCGGCCTGCAGGGCAATGAGTTCATCGACAACTGCCATGCATGTCTCCTTTCACGAAACGAGCCCCTTCCCATCCTTGTTTCCAAGGACGAGAAGGGGCTCTCGCGGTACCACCCTGGTTGGCAGGCATGGCGCCCACCCACTTGTATGCCCGATTACGGAGGCGACCGGCGCGGCCTACTTGCCAAGGCGTTCATCCACGCAGCTGGTAAAGGGAATCACCGCGTATGCTGCCGGGCCCTTTCAGCCTGGGGGCCCTTCTCTGCGTTCGCACGTACCGCGGCGCTGTCTTCGTCATCGCTTTTGCTATTCGATTGTGCACCGAAGTGTAGCGCATTCCGCAAACGAGTTGCATCCCCTTTCACAAAAGAATGAAAGGCTTCCCCAAACGGCGCGGGCAAATGGAAAGGGCGACGCGCCACAAAGCGAGTCGCCCTTTCACGGGAGGGGTTTCCCCAACGCGCTTGCGCGCGATGAAGACTAGTTGTGCGGCTTACGCGCCGGCCAGGTCGTGACCCAGCAGGTAGCCGTAGGTGATGCAGCGGCCATGGTTGTTGCCAGCCACGTTGATGGGATAGTCAACGGCATTAACGTCGCCCATTACGTTGCCCAGGCAATACAGGCCGTCGATGGGCTCGCCATCTTCGCCGAGGCACTGGAAGTCGTTGTTGACCTTCAGGCCGCCCGTGACGGTGAGGAGCGCGGGACCAACCTTCAGAGCATAGAAGGGACCCTGCTTCACAGGCGTGAGGAAGACGGGCTTCTTGTAGTAGTCGGTGTCCTCGCCTGCTTCGCACATGCCGTTGTAGCGCTCGACCGTTGCGGAGAAGGTCTTGGCGTCGCAGCCAATCTTCTTGGCCAGCTCTTCGAGGGTGTCGGCCTGATATGCCATGCCAGCCTCGATGTACTTGGGGATCTGGGTCTCGAAGTATGCGGGAGCCAGGGACAGGTCGCTGCCATAGGGGCGGAAGCTATCCCAGAACATGCCGCCGCCGTAGGGCAGGCCATTTACCAGGTCGGTCTGCCAGTTGGCGTCGAAGATGGACCAAGCCTCGCCGTTGGGCTGGCGGTTGATGGCCAGGGACTTGCCCTGTACCCAGGTGTCTTCGCACATGAAGCGCTCGCCGTTGTCGTTGACGAACAGGAAGGGGCCATGGAACCAGCAGAAGGCCTGCGGATGCATCATCGTGGGCAGGGGCAGGTCCTGGAGCTGAGCGCCAGCCCACATGCCCATCTTATGACCGTCGCCCGTGTTCACGCCCACCGGGGTGTACTGGGAGCGATCGAAACCGTAGTCGATGCAGATGGGGGCATAGGCTTCGCACATGTCGCGGTTGCCGCCGATGTCGCCCGTGCAGAGCACGACCTTTTTGGCGTTGTACTGCACGTAGCCTTCCTTGGT
Organism: Denitrobacterium sp.; assembly: GCF_056180635.1. NCBI lineage: Bacteria > Bacillati > Actinomycetota > Coriobacteriia > Eggerthellales > Eggerthellaceae > Denitrobacterium > Denitrobacterium sp. The sequence continues at coordinate 3,601 of NZ_JAZZJS010000016.1, forward strand.
CTTGCAGATGGCGCCCGTGACCTTGCCGTTTTCGGAAACCAGCTGCTCAGCAGGGGAATCGAACACGAACTCGGCGCCAGCCTTCACGGCGTCGTTGTAGAGCAGTTCGGCGCCCACGAAGCCCGTGGACTTCATGCCACTGCCCTCGGGAGCCATAACCATGTGATAGCCAGGCTGCTCGGCGTACACGTCGTCGTGGCTGTAGAATGCGCCAACCATGACGGAGCAACCTGCGGCCTCGGCCTTGTCGAGGAGCCAGTTGCTGGCTTCCTCGGAGTTGTTGAAGAACTTGACGATGAGGTCCTCGTTCGCGCGGCTGGCGCACTGGGCGATCCAATGCTGCTTCGCGTTGACCTTGTCGACCTTGATGCCCAGCTCGTCCAGGTAACGGGACTTGATGGCGCCGAAACCGCCACCGCGGCCGTTCCAGCTGCTGGTCTTTTCAACCACCGTAACGCTGGCGCCCTTTTCGGCAGCGGCGCATGCGCACGCGCAGCCGGAAATGCCAGCGCCGATCACCAGGATGTCGGCATTAACCGTCTTGGCGATGTCGGTGATGGGCTCGGGAGCGGTTTCCCATTCGTAACCGCTCGTAGTGGAAGCTGCGGTTGCAGCCTCCTCGGTGCGGGACTTCGTGTTGCCGCATCCCGTGAGAGATGCCGCAGCGGCGGCTACGCCCGTGAGCGCGGCGCCGGTGAGAAACCCGCGACGAGAAATATCCGTCATAATCCATTCCCTCCTAATCGGAAAACGCATCGGCCTCCCTGCCGACGCGCATGCCGCTCCTCGCGGCACAGCACGCATCTTACGGGCGGTTTACGCGGGGAACCATGGGCTAGAGCAGCCCATTTGCAAAAATGAACCGTTTTGGCCCATAAGCCATTGCGTGAAATAGACCCCGTTCGAGCGCGACTGGGGTAGAATGTGCCCCACGCGACAGCGCGCGGACGGGAGGGACGCCCGCGAAGAGGCCGAATTCTGTCGCATGGGAGGAACTATGGCACTGCGTCCGCGAACGAACGGATCGCTCCTAACCTTTATCGGATTGGGTTTCTGGCAGGCATGGTGGATGATCGCCATGTGCTCGAACATGCTGTCCCTGCATACCAACGAAGGCTCCGGGCCCCTGTCGCTCGTCATGGTTGCCACGGCGCTTGGATACTTGGTAGTCGCGTTTCTCCCGAAATCGCTCATGCCCCTCGTGAACAAGATTCCCTGCTATGGCATCTGCTCGCTTCTGGCTACTGGCGGCTCGTTCGGCTTGGTGGCAGCCACCGCAATCGGCGGTACCGTCGGCCAGATTCTCTTCATCGTGGGCGTCATCGCCTTTTCGCTTGGCAATGCACTTCTTCTGGCTATGTGGGGCGAATTCTGGAGCACGCTCGCCATGGGCCGCGTGACCCGCTGCCTCATGGCCTCGTACGTTTTCGCCTTCGTGCTCTTCTTCGCGCTCACGAGCATCCCCGTGGTTATTGGCGCTCCCCTGCTTGCCATAACACCCACCATCTCGCTGCTCGTGCTGTACCTCTCGCGCAATGAGCCCAAGCGCGAAGCGGCCCAAACGCAATTCGAAATGGAGTCGAAGCCCACCGCCCTCATCTTCGTGCCGCTCGTGCTTCTAAGCATCGTATGGGGCACGTCCCAGGCAATCTTCCCCTCGATGGGAACGGAGGGCTGGCAATCCATCAACGCATCTGCGCTGGCTGCGGGCCTCATCCTTGCCGCGGTGCTCGTATCCACCATCGTGTTTCCGCCGTCCATCGAACCGGTGGCACTCTACCGCCTCATCGTCCCCGCCATCGCATGCGGGCTCATCATGGTCGTCATCGCGCCCGAGCTCCTCGCCAACGTGGGCAACGGCCTGGTGATGGTGGGCATCTACGCGCTCGACATGCTCGTGATGCTCGTCTCCACTGACCTGGCATTCCGCATGCGCAAGCCTCCTGTGCGCTACTTCGCGCTCGCCATGTTCGCCACGCGCATCGGCAGCGCCGTGGGCACTGTCGCCATCCACGGACTGCTCGCTCACCCCGAAGCGGGAGCAAACGGCGACTGGATGCATGACACCATGCTCACCTGCGCCATCGTGGCAATCGTCGTGGGAATGCTCGTTTTCACGCAATCCGACCTGATGAAGCTCTACCGCACGCGTCCCGTGCATGCCGCCACGGTATCTCTTGACGAACGCTGCGCGAACATCTCGAAGGCATTCGGCCTCACCAATCGCGAAAGCGAAGTGCTGGCGCTGCTCGCCCGCGGACGCAGCATTCCCTATATCGCGAAGGAACTGGTTATCGCGAACGGCACGGTAAAGCACCACGTGTCGAACCTGTATCGCAAGATTGGCGTGTACGACCGCCAGAGCCTGCACGACGTCATCGAACAGGGCGTTCAGAAATAGCGGCTACTTGCGCGCTGCGTTGATCGCTTCCAGGAATTCGGCGCCGTAGCGGTCGGCCTTCACCTGCCCCACGCCGCTCACCTCGAGCAACTCGGCTTCGTCATGCGGCATTCTGCGACACATGTCATGCAGCGTGTGATTGCTGAACACCACGTAGGCGGGAATGCCCGCTTCAGCAGCGATGTCGGCACGTAGCTCCTTGAGCTTGCGGAATAGCTCGGGGTTCGCGGGAGCTTCAGAGCGCCCGCGATTACGCGGCGTGCCCACCGGCCCCAGGCGCCCTTCGCGCATGCGCTTCCTATCGCGGTCGAGGTCATTTTCCTTGGGAACCTTCAACGTGAGCGTGCGCTTCGAGCGAATGAACTTCGCGGACTCCGCAGTTGCCTCGATAACCTGGAATTTCCCGTCACGTATGTCGACTTGCGCGAGGATTCCCCGCTCCACCAGCGCGTCGAGGATGAAGCGGATATGCCGCGAACCCTCTTCGGCCATGATGCCGTACGTGGAAAGCGTGTCGAACCCACCGAGCGTCATCTTCTGGGCACGCGAGCCACGCAGGATATCGACGATGGTGCTCTTCCCCACGGTGCGTCCGCGCTGCTGAAGACGATACACGCAGCTGATGATCTTCTGCGCGTCGACCGTGGCGTCGCGCTCCTCGAACTGCGTTTCGCAGTTCCCGCAGGAACCGCAATAGCCAGGAGCTTCCTCGTCGAAGTAGTTCAAGATGAACTTGCGCAGGCAATCCTGCGTCGTAGCGTAGAACGTCATCATCTTCAGGCGCCGCTTCGCGCGTTGCAGCAGCTCAGCGCGCGTGGGCGCGTCGACTCCAGGCTGCTCGCTATAGCCCGCGTTGATGAGGAATTCCGCGGTGCGCACATCTTTGGGCGCGTACAGCAGGATGCAATCGGCTGGCTCGCCATCGCGGCCCGCGCGGCCCGCTTCCTGGTAATAGCTTTCCAGGTCGAGGGAGATGTTGTAATGCACGATGTAGTTGACGTTGCTCTTGTCGATGCCCATGCCGAACGCATTGGTGGCGACCATGATCTGCGCACGGTCGTACACGAAGGCCTCCTGGTTGGCCTTGCGTTCCCTATCGCCCAAGCCGGCATGATACCGCGTTGCAGCATACCCCCAGCCGTTGAGCGTGTCGCACACCTCTTCCACCGCCTTGCGCGACATGCAGTAGACAATGCCCACCTGTCCCTCGTGTTCTTTCACGATGCTACGCAGCATGCCATCTTTGCTCTTGGGACCACTGCTGCCCGTGGGGCGCATTACCGAAAAATGCAGGTTGGGCCTGTCGAAGCTGGCCGTAACCTGCAGGGGGTCGCGCAGCTTCAAGCTCTCGCGGATGTCGTCGCGCACCTGACGCGTAGCCGTGGCGGTGAACGCCGCGACAACGGGGCGCGTGGGCAGCTCCTCCACGAACGAAGAGATGTTCTGGTAGTCGGGACGGAAATCCTGCCCCCATTGGCTGATGCAATGCGCTTCGTCGATGGCAAGCAACGAAGGCGGGCACTTCATGCAGAACGATCGAAAGTCGTCGCGCGACAGACGCTCGGGCGCGATGTACAGCAGGCGAACGAGCCCTGCTTCCACCGCCTTGAGCGTATCGCGCTGAGCCAGGGGAGAAATGGAGCTATTCACGAACGCGGCGGGAATGCCCGCTTGCTCGAGCGAGTTCACCTGGTCTTTCATGAGCGAAATAAGCGGCGACACCACGATGGCGTACCCGGCCATGCACACGGCGGGCACCTGGTAGCACACGCTCTTGCCCGCGCCCGTGGGCATGACGGCCAGCACGTCGCGACCCGCCAGGATGGCATGCACGATATCGGCCTGATTGGCACGAAAGGAACCGTACCCGAAATGGCGCTTGAGCGCTGCTTCGGGCTCTATGGCACGAGGAGAATTGCTCGAAGGCATGCGGGCGATGCCTACAGATTGAAGGAGCGGTAGAAGCAGCTGGTCTCGCCCGTATGGCATGCGGGGCCCGCAGGCTCCACCAAGGCTAAGAGCGTATCGGCGTCGCAGTCGTAGCGCAGCTCGACGAGCTTCTGCACGTTGCCGCTTTCCTCGCCCTTATGCCACAGCTTATTGCGACTGCGCGAGAAGAACCAAGTCGTGCCTTCGTCGATGGTGCGCTGCACCGTTTCGGCGTTCATCCACGCCATCATGAGCACGTCCTTCGTGGAGGCATCCTGCACGATGCACGGAATGAGCCCCGCGTCGTTGTACGTAAGATCGGCGATACTAAGAGCGTCGGTTTCCTTGTTCATTGCACGCCTCCTGCGCATGGATTCGCATATCGGGTGTAGGAAAAATACAACGGCCGAGGCGCATGCGCAACCCCGGCCGTGCAATGCCCACGAGAGCTTACTTGTTGCTGTCGGCCTTGTTCGCCGCGAGCATCTGCTCGAACATGCTGGCCGTCTGGTTGAAGTCATTCGGCAGAACAACCGTGGCGGAACCGCCCTTCTTGGCGAATTCGCCCATCATTTCCGCCCACTGCGTAAACAGGAACAGCTCGTTCGCCTCGCGCGTGGAAACGCCCGACTCGCGGATGACGTCGAGGGAACCGGCGATGCCTTCGGCGATGGCCTTGCGCTGCGCGGCGATACCGCGACCCGATTCCTCCATGGCCTGGGCCTGAGCCTGGGCCTCGACGACGACCTTGATGCGGTCGGCATCAGCCAGGGCCTGGGCGGCTTCCTTCTCGCGCTGCGCGGAGTTGATCTTGTTCATGGAAGCCTCGACGTCGGCAGGCAGGCCGATGGCCGTGATGAGCGTGCTCACCAGGTCGTAGCCATAGCCGACCATGCGAGCCGCAACCGTGGTGTTCACATCGGCAGCGATGCTGTCCTTATTGTCGAATACGGCATCGAGATCGTAGTTCGGGATGGCAGAACGCAGGGCGTCGGCAATGTAGGCGCGCATCTGGTCTTCCGGATCGGCCAGCATGTAGTAGCTGCGGAACACGCCGCTCTGCGTGGGGTCGGTGCCACGATCGTAATTGACGTGATACTGAGCCGCCACCGTCATGGTGATGGTCACGTTGTCCTTCGTCTTGCCATCAATCTGCATGGCGGTCTGACGCGTGCGCAGGTCGACCTTCGAGGCGATACGCTCGACGAAGGGAATCTTGAGATGCAGGCCAGGCAGAGCCGTGCGGTTGAAGCGCCCGAAGCGCTCGATGATGTATTCCTGCTGCTGTTGAACGACGAATACGCCGCCAAAGAACAGGAACAGGAAGATGAGGACGATAAGGCCAAGTAGGGATACCACGGATTCTCCTTCGGTAGGTAACGTTTGTACCATGATACCCCAGTTGTGGGCGCACAACCCGGCCGCAAGCGCAGGATTGCAAACGAGTTTGGCGCGAGACGCCTCTTCTCGGCCCAAAAGCGAACAGAATGCGTCCCGGCAGCTCACAGCCCAAACGAATGCAAGGAAGGAACGCATGCGCCGCAATGGTTCAGCGGCGTTCAAACGTTTGACCCGATTGCCCGAATTCACACGTCGGTTCCAAGGGAGTGGTAAAGTGGTACCCACTAGGAATCAAAACAGGGGGATGTATATGGCACGCAATCGCACTCGTATCGCTCGAACTGCGTATAGCTTCCTTGCGGCAGCAGCGCTTTGCACAATCGCCGCGCTTTTCATGGCCACTCCCGCCGCATGGGCAAGCGAGGAAGACGGTCTGGAAAACAGCTGGCGCTACTCCAATGGCGAACGCATCGACGGCTCCGATTCCGACGGGGCGTTCAACGCTGGCGAGGCATCGTGCCTCACCGCGCAATCCACCTCGCCCGACCTGGTGAAGTTCGGCATCGACGTGAGCCATCACCAGAAGACGATCGACTGGGCCAAGGCCAAGACGCGCGTGCGCTATGCCATCGTACGCTGCGGCTGGGGCCGCAACACCTCCACCCAAGATGACGGGCAGTGGGCTAACAACATACGCGGTTGCCGCGAGAACAACATCCCCTTTGGCGTGTACATTTACTCGTATGCCACAAATGCCGCAGAAGCGCGTGGCGAAGCGCAGCACGTGCTGCGCCAGCTACGAGAGCAGGGCATCACCTACGAAGAGCTCTCGCTGCCCATTTACCTTGACCTAGAGGAATGCGACAAGGATAACGGCACTGCGTACAACACCCGAAGCGATTACAAAGAGATCGTTGACGCGTTCCGAAGCGAACTGCAGAACAACGGCTACTGGGAGGTAGGCGTGTACGCCAGCTGCTCGTGGTGGGCCGACCAACTCGCCGACGTGGAGGTGGACAGCGACTGGCGCTGGGTGGCGCGCTACTACAAAGACGGCTACTACACTCCCGGGCAAGACAACTACGCAACCACGCCGTTCGGCGGCCGCTTCAGCAACCTCGCCAGCACGGGATGCGGCCTCTGGCAATACAACTCGCAGGCCCAACTCCCCGGCATCCCCGGCAACACCACCGACGTGAACGTCGCCGACCTGAACATGCGCTTCCTGCAAAGCGCCTACCCATCGGGCTGCATGTTCCGCCTGTACAACCCCAATAGCGGCGAGCATTTCTACACGGCCAGCAATCGAGAAGCGGAATTCCTGACGCTCGTTGGCTGGAACTGGGAAGACAAGGGATGGACGGCACCCGATTCGGGCGACGCGGTCTACCGCCTATACAACCCCAATGCCGGCGATCATCACTACACCCTTTCCACGAACGAGCGCGACAATCTCGTGAGCTTAGGGTGGCGCTACGAAGGCGTGGGCTGGTACAGCGCTAGCAGCACGGGCGTGCCCCTGTACCGCCAATACAACCCGAATGCCACCACGGGAAGCCACAACTTCACGGTGAGCACGAGCGAGCGCAATCAGCTCGTGAGCAAGGGCTGGCACGACGAAGGCATCGCCTGGTACGCGAAGACCGCCTAGCGATAAGCCGACACGCAACAACAAGGGGAGCGCGAGCATCGAAGCCGCGCTCCCCTTCTTCTGTGCCGGAGTCTTGCTATAGGCGCACGTGAACACCTTGGGAGCGCAGGTATTCCTTCACCTGGCGCACGGTATAGGTGCCAAAGTGGAACACGCTCGCGGCCAGCACGGCATCAGCCTCGCCCTCGATGATGCCCTCGGCGAAATGCTCCAGCGTGCCCACGCCGCCACTCGCGATGACGGGGATATCAACCGCACGCGCAATGGCACGCGTGAGGGGAATGTCGAAGCCGTCCTTGCTGCCGTCGCGGTCCATGCTCGTGAGCAGAATCTCGCCCGCACCGCACGACGCGACCTTCTGGGCCCATTGAACGGCGTCGATGCCGGTGTTCTTGCGCCCGCCATGCACGTACACTTCCCACTTGTTGGGATTGCCCGCAACCTGCTTTGCATCGATAGCGCAGATGATAGCCTGGCTTCCGAATGCCGTGGCCGCACGCGTGATGATAGTGGGGTCTTCCACGGCGGCGCTGTTCACCGACACCTTATCGGCACCCGCAGCAATCATCGTGCGTATATCCTCGACGGTGCGGAAACCGCCGCCCACGCAATACGGCAGATGCAGCTCTTCGCTCGCCCTGCTAGCCAGGGCAACCGTGGTGGCGCGTCCTTCGTGCGTGGCCGTGATGTCCAAGAAGATGACCTCGTCGGCCTTCTGCTCGTCGTAGCGCTGCGCGAGCTCGATAGGGTCGCCCGCATCGCGCAGGTTCACGAAGTTCACGCCCTTCACGACGCGACCGTCTTTCACATCCATGCAGGGAATCACGCGTTTTGCGAGCATCGTATTCCTTCCCACTTCCATCCAACCACCCCATGGCGGCAGAAAGCCAATCGAACTGCGAATCGCTACCGCAGGCTATCGCAGAATGCCTGGGCTTCGGAAACGCTCAGCGTCCCCTCGTATACGGCGCGGCCCGTGATAACGCCCTCGATAGACTGCGCCACCTGGGAAAGGTTGCGCAGGTCATCCATGTTGGTAACGCCACCGCTGGCGATAACCGGATTGCCGAACACGCGGGCCATGCGCTCGTACGCGGAGGCGTCGATGCCCGTCTGCATGCCATCGCGGGAAATATCGGTGTATACCAAGTGCTTGAAACCCGCGCGCGCGACTTCGGCAACGAGTTCCTCGGCGGGAACGCCAGCACCCTCGCGCCACCCCTGAATGGCCACTTCCCCGCCGCGGGCGTCGATGCCAGCGCAGAGCATGTCGCCGAACGAGCCGATGGCGTCTTCGGCGAACTCCTTGTCGACCACCAGGGCGCTTCCCAGCACCATGCGGCTCACGCCAGCATCGTACAGACGCTGCAAAGCCGCCATGTCGCGGATGCCACCGCCGTTCTCGACCTTCAGAGACGTGGACTCGGCGATGCGCTCGATGAGCGCGATGTTTTCCTGCTTGCCCGAACGCGCGCCGTTCAAGTCGACCACGTGAATCCACGTGGCGCCCGCTTCCTCGAAGCGTTTCGCCTGATCGACAGGATCTTCGTTATACACCGTGACGCGATTGTAGTCGCCTTTCGCAAGGCGCACCGCACGGCCGTCCAGGATATCGATGGCAGGGAGCAGATACATTGTTAACCTTCCTTGACGATGCGCATGAAATTGCGGAGCACGGCCAAGCCCGCATCCGAGGATTTCTCGGGATGGAACTGCACGCCGTATGCGTTTCCGCGCTGAATGACGCTCGGGAACGAAATTGAATGGCGCGTCGTAGCGACCGTGCAGTCGTTACTAGACGCGACATAGCTGTGCGTGAAATAGAAATATTCGCCTTCGGGAATGCCCGCGAGCAAGCGGCAGCCACCCCACGCATCGCCCACGCCGGCAGCAGGCTCGATGGCATTCCAGCCCACATGGGGAACCTTGTAGAACGCACCCGAGGCATCGTGTGACGGCATGCGGTCTACCAAGCCCGAGACGATTCCAAGTCCTGGCGTTGTGGCACCCTCTTCGCCCGGCGCGGAAGAAGCGCCTTCGGTGCCCTCCGATAGAAGCAGGTGCAGACCCAGGCAAATACCCAGGAAGGGCACGCCTGCCTCGATGCGCTCGCGGATGACGTCCATCTGGCCGCTTTCCCGCATCGAGCGCGAGGCGTCGGCAAACGCGCCCACGCCTGGAAGCACGATGGCTTCGGCAGACGCGATGCGCTGCGGACTGGAAACGATTTCCGCTTCCCCGCCCACCGCGGCAAGCCCGCGCTGCACGCTCTTCAGATTACCCTTGCAATAATCGACGACGGCGATCATGTAAAACTCCTTGGCGTATATGCGCTAGAGCGCGCCCTTGGTGGAGGGAAGCACGCCAGCGATGCGCTCATCGATACGCGTCGCCTGGCAAAGCGCCCTACCCGCGGCCTTGAAAGCGGCCTCGATGATGTGATGGGCGTTTTCGCCCGCAAGGCTGCGCACGTGCAGCGTAATGCCGGCATTGCTTGCCAGCGCAATGAAGAACTCCTTCGCAAGCGACGTATCGAACGTGCCGATGATCTGAATGGGCACGTCGACGCTATAGTGCAGTTGACCACGCCCGGAAATGTCGATCGCAGCCAGCAGAAGCGCCTCGTCCATGGGAACGAAGCTGTTCCCGAAGCGAACGATGCCGCGCTTCTCGCCCAGCGCCTGCACGATGGCCTGGCCCAGCACGATACCGCAGTCCTCGACGGTGTGATGCGCGTCGATTTCGATATCGCCCTTCGCTCGCACGGTGAGGTCGAAGAGGCCATGGCGCCCGAATGCGTCGAGCATATGGTCGAAGAAGGGAACGCCCGTGTCGATATCCGTAACGCCCGTGCCATCGAGGTTGATGGTGATATCGATATCGGTTTCCTTGGTGGTGCGCGAAACGTGCGCTATGCGCTGTTCTGCGGCCATGGCATTTCCTTCCACTACGCCAGAATCGATTGCAATTCAAGCAACAGCTTATCGTTTTCCTCGGGCGTGCCCACGCTGATACGCAGGCAACCAGCCGTAAGGACGCCCGCGCTGAAGTCGCGCACGAGCACTCCCCGCTCGTACAGGCGCTTCCAGACGCTCGCCGCATCGACGTCGAAGCGAACGAGCAGGAAATTCGCCGCGCTGGGATACACCGTCACCCCGGGAAGTTGCGCAAGCTTCCCCGCAAGACGCTCGCGTTCGCGAACGACGAGCTCGATGCCCTGGGCGAACGCATCGCGATGACGCACGACCTCGAGGGCGATGGCCTGCGAGACGGCATCCACCGAATAGGGCTGGCGAACCTTCGTGAGCTCCTCCACAACCGCAGGCGACGCAAGCAGGTAGCCCATGCGCGCGCCCGCCAGGCGATACGCCTTGGAAAACGTGTGCAGGATAGCAAGGTTGTCGTACGCGGAAAGCAGCGGCTCGGCGCTCGCTTCCTGCGGCGCGAATTCGATGTACGCCTCATCTACCAGCACGAGGGCATTGGTGGCCTGCAAGAGGCGCTCGATGAACGCCACCGGGGCCACATCGCCCGTAGGGTTGTTGGGGCTCGTGATGACAACCATGCCCACATCGCCTCGCGATGCACGCTCGATAACCGCTTCCTCATCGATCGAAAAGTCGGCACGACGGGGAACGTCGATGACGCGCGTTCCCGTGAGACGCGCATTCGCGGCATACACGCTGAACGTAGGAGGCGTGTTCAGGAGCGCGTTGCCCTCGCCGCCCCACGCCAGCGCCAGGTTGAACAGCAGCTCGTCGCCGCCGTTTCCGCACACCACCTGATTGCGCGCAACGCCGTGCCACTGGGCGATGGCATCGCGCAGCTCGTTGGCCATCGGGTCGGGATAGCGGTTGAACGCGACGCGCGCAACCGCCTCCTCGATGCCCTGGCGCACGCTGGCGGGCACGTCGAACGTGGTCTCGTTGGCGTTGAGCCCCACCTGCGCGGGCAGGTATTTCGGGTCGTAGGGCTCGACGCCGCGAAGAAGCGAGTTGGAAGCGCGCAGCTTAGCCACGGTTGAGCTCCTGCAGGCGCAGGCGCACGCTTTCAGCGTGGCTCCACAGGCCCTCGCGATCGGCGATTGCCACGATGGCCTCGCCGTCGTCGGCCAGCGACTGACGCGTGTACTGGATGACGCTAGAGTGCTTCATGAAGTCCATGGTGCCGAGCGGGCTGCTGAACTTGGCGGTACCACCAGTGGGAAGCGTGTGATTGGGGCCGGCAACGTAGTCGCCCACGGCTTCGGGAGTCCACTCGCCCAGGAAGATGGCGCCCGCATTCTTGACGGCACCCAACTGGCCCATGGCATTCGCGATGTGCATTTCCAGGTGCTCGGGGGCAATGACGTTCACGGCGCCCATGGCGGTTTCCATATCGGGGCAAACCACGATGAGGCCCTGGTCGCGCAGGCTTGCCGTGGTGATTTCGGCACGCGTGCTGCGCTGCATGTGAGCCTCGATGTTCTCTTCCACCTTATCGGCATACTCGGAGTCGAAGCACACCAGGTAGCAGCTAGCCAGCGGATCGTGCTCGGCCTGGGCCATGAGGTCGATGGCGACCATCTTCGGGTCAGCCGTTTCGTCGGCGACGACGCACACCTCGGACGGGCCGGCAATCATGTCGATGCCCACATCGCCCATGACGATCTTCTTGGCAGCGGCAACATAGGCATTGCCGGGACCCGTGATCTTGTTAACGGGTTCGATGCTTTCGGTGCCATAGGCCAGCGCGGCGATAGCCTGGGCGCCGCCGATGGAATAGATCTCGCTCACGCCGCAGATACGGCATGCCTCGAGCACGGCCGGGTCGAGCGAGCCATCCTTCGTGGGAGGAGTCACGCATACGATGCGCTCGACGCCCGCCACCTGAGCGGGGATGGCGTTCATGATGACGCTGGAAGGATAGAGCGCGCGACCGCCGGGAACGTAAATGCCCACGGCTTCGATGGGCGTGAGCTTGCTTCCCACCAAGGCGCCGTTGGGGCGCACGGCGAAGATGCTTTCCTGGAGCTGACGCTCGTGAAACTCGCGTACCTGGTCGGCGGCGTGCTGGAGGCTCTTGGCGAGGTTGGGGTCGAGCGTTGCCAGGGCCTCGTCGATTGCCTCCTGGCTCACGCGGAACGACTCGAGTTCCACGCCATCGAAGCGAGCGGTGAAATCGCGCAGCGCGGCATCGCCTCCCTGACGCACCGCCTCGACGATGTCGGTAGCCGCCTTCAGCGCCTGCGCATTGAATGCGCTCGTACGCTTCAAGTGCTCGTTATTGAACTTTTCTCCCGCCTTCAGCACTACACGTCGCATTGGTCACTCTCCTTCTTATTCTGCGATGTTGGATTTCAGGGTTTCAGCTAGACGCAACACGCGTTCGTCCATGCGAAACGCGCAGGGATTGGCGAAGAACCGGGCCGTGGATTCCATGACGTCGTCCACCACTTCCAGGTTGTTCTCGCGCAGGGTCGTGCCCGTCGCCGTGATGTCGACGATGCGGTCGGACATGCCGATAAGCGGACCGAGCTCGATATTGCCATGCAGGCGCACGATTTCCACCTGCTGGCCGATGCGGTCGAAATACGCCTTCGTGATATTGGGGTACTTCGTGGTAACGCGGATGCTGCCCAGCTTGCGATAGCGTTCCTGCACCGCGGGCGTGGCCCCCTTGGGCTGCGCCACCACGAACTTGCAAGCGCCATATTGCAGGTCGACCAGCTCGACCACATCGGGGCTGGCCTCCACCAGGCTATCGCGACCGCAGATGCCGCAGTCGGCGGCGCCCATGGCCACGAACACAGGTGCATCGGTGGGGCGCACGATGATGTAATCGACGCCGGGATTGCTGATGATGAGCTGGCGACCGGGGTCGTCGAGGCCTGTGGTGTCGAGCCCAGCCTCCGAAAGCACGCGGATGGTATCGGCGTTCAGCGAACCCTTGGGAACGGCTACGCGCAAGGGGCGGCTGGCTTCCGCTTCGCCCGCAAGCGCGGCCATGACCTGCTCGAGATAGAACGCGAAACCGCCGGCGGGCAGGGAGTCGCCGTCGTACGCGGCAAGCATGCCGTCGTAGCGGCCGCCGCTGCCCAAGCTGGCGCCCATGCCGGGCACGTAGGCCTCGAACACCACGCCGGTGTAGTAATCGAACGAGCTCATGATGCTGAAATCGATGAGCAGCGCGTCTTCCATGCCCTGCTCGCAGAGGATGTCGAACGTGCGGAGCAAATCGGAAAGGCCACGTGCGCAACCCAGGGGCTCGGCGAGCTGGCGTGCGCGTTCGATGGCCTCGCGACCGCCACGAATGAGCGGAAGCTGGGCGATGGCACGTGCAAACGCCGTGGGAACCTCGGGAAGCGAGGTAAGGCGGTCGAGCTCGATGAAATCCGAGGCGTGGTAGGCCTCGAGCACCTCGTTCTTCCAGGCGCCATCGGCAGGGCACGTTTCCAGCAGCGCGCGCAGGACGCCCACCGTGCCCAGGGCGATTTTGAACTCCTGAAGCCCCGCGGTGCGGAGCGCGGATACGAACAAGCCCACGATTTCGGCGTCGACCTCGGCGCCTTCCACACCCAAGCATTCAAGGCCAATCTGCGTGAGCTCGCGCGATGCCGCCTGCTGGTCGGCTTCGCGGAACACGCGCTGGGTATAGCGGAAGCGGAACGGGCCGGCCTGGCCGCGCAGGCGCGTTGCGCACATGCGTGCAACCTGCATCGTAACGTCGGGACGCAGGGCAAGCAGGTCGCCCGATGCGTCGAACAACTTGAACGGCAAGGAGGGAATGCGACCTGCGGCGCGCAGGACATCCATGCGCTCGAGCGAGGGCGTCTCGATGGGGGCATACCCATGGCTCGAGAACAGCGTCTGAACAAGGGTTCCGATCTGCTCGCGGCGCAGTGCCTCCTCGGGCATGACATCGCGCAATCCCGCTGGCGTAACGTAGTGCATATCACCCCGCCTTTCCTTCGAGTACCTACAAGTATAACGGTCGGACTAACGCCAAACAGCTTCCTTTTTCTAAGTTGTTTGAAGCGTATTCGCCGCTTGACCTGGGCACTTTAGCACGCTAAAGTGCTAAAGTATTAGGGGTATTATACATCACGACGCGAAAAAGGGAACATCTCGCCCATATGCACACAAAAGGACGGCCCACGCGATGCGCAGGCCGTCCCTCGGTTTTGCAAGGAGCTTCTACTCGTAGCGTTCGTCGAATACGCGCTTGCTCTTCTTCTCGCTGCGCGGCAGCAAGCCAAGCTCGACGACCTTCACGAGCGGCGTGAACCCGATGCGGCTCTTCACCTCGGCGGCAATCTGCTTGCCCAGGGCCGCGAAGTCGACTTCGCCGCTAACGGCTTCCACGTACAGGCGCATGGTGTCGCGGCCATCCAGATGCGAGATGCGAATCTGGTATTCGCTCGAAGCGCCTTCAAAGCCAGAGAGCACTTCCTCGATCTGGCTGGGGAACACGTTCACGCCGTGAATCTTCATCATGTCGTCGGAGCGACCCGAGATGATATCGAGGCGAACGTCTTCACGCCCGCATGCGCACGTGCCGGGCACGATGCGCGACAGGTCGTGCGTGCGGAAGCGGATGAGCGGCGCGCCCTCCTTCTGCAGCGTGGTGAGCACGATTTCGCCCCACTCGCCGTCGGGAAGCACCTCGCCCGTTTCTGGGTTGATGATTTCCACGTACACGTAGTCGTTGAACACGTGCATGCCGTCGTTCTGGGGACAGCTGATGCCAATGCCGGGGCCGTAGACCTCGGTGAGGCCGTAGACGTCGTAGAGCTCGATGCCCAGAATCTCCTGGATGCGCTCGCGGGTCTTGGCGCCCCAGCGCTCGCTGCCGATAACGCCCTTGCGCAGGTGAATCTGGTCCTGGATGCCGCGCTTCTCGATTTCCTCGGCCAGCAGCAGCGCATAGCTTGCCGTGGCGCACAGCACCGTGGACTTCAGGTCGATCATCATCTGAATCTGCTTGTTGGTGTTGCCCGGACCCATGGGAATGGCCATGGCGCCCAGCTTCTCGGCGCCATTCTGAAAGCCAATGCCCGCAGTCCACAGGCCATAGCCAGGCGTGATATGAATGCGGTCGCGATTCGTGATGCCCGCGATTTCATAGCAGCGCTTGAACATCTCGCCCCAGTCGTCGACGTCCTTGGCGGTGTAGGGAACGATGACGGGCGTGCCCGTGGTGCCACTACTGCTGTGGATGCGCACGATCTGCTCTTCGGGCACGGCGGAAAGGCCCAGCGGATACGCTTCGCGAAGGTCAGCCTTCTCGCTGAAGGGCAGCTTCTCGAAATCGGCCTGGGACGTTACGGCGTCGAGGTCGATGCCCTCGAACTTCTTCGCGTAGAACGGGGAACGTTCCTTGAGGTTGTGAAGCTGCTTGGAAAGCAAGTCGAATTGGCTGGAGGTCATTTGCATAGCCAGATCATCGCCTAGGTCTACTCGACGCTCGAGAGCGCCTGGTTCGTCAGTTCAATTGCGGAACAGTTTAGCGCAATAAAGCGCGGCTTCACGCACATTTCCAGCGCGCGCGTCAATTCGTCAAGGCCAATGGCATCGCGAAGACCCGCCTCGCACCTGCGGGAACAGATGACGGCAGCGGCAAGCATGACGACGTTGGCAACCTTGCGGCTTCCCGCTTCGTCGCAAATGGAGGCCTCGTCAACCAGCACGAAATGCGATGCCCGCTCACGCAGGAACGTCACGAGTTCAGAGGCGTCGTAGCTAGACCCCGCCAGATTCACCGCCACCGAGGGGATAGGCGTGGAAGCGCATACCATCAGGCCATCGGGTGCGAGATACGGAAGAGCGCGCACGCCCTCGCCAGGCTCCAACGCGATGATGAGGTCGGCCATGCCATGCGGCACGAGCGAAGAGTGAATCTGCTCGCCGCCGTTGCCCATGCGAATATGGGACGTCACGTTGCCGCCGCGCTGCGCCATGCCAATCGTTTCGGCAGTGCGAACTTGCCAGCCGCGATTCTGCGCTGCCTGGGCCAGAATCTTCGAGGCCAGAACAGAACCCTGCCCGCCGATGCCGGCGATAAGCACGTTGAGCATGCTAGTTCGCCTCCTTCCGAAACGCGCTGAACGGCACCTGGCCATTCTCGCGAACGGGAGCGGAAATCGCCTGCACGGGGCAAGCGTCGACGCAGAGGCCGCAGCCATAGCACAGCGTGGGGTCGATGCTCATCTTGCCGTCGAGCCACGCCATTGCCGGGCATCCCAGCGACGTGAGGCATTTGCGGCACGAGATGCAGGCTTCGGAATCGACGACCGCGGGCTCTTCGGGACGAACGAGCTGCATGCAGGGCGACTCGAAGATGATGGCGGACGGCCCCTCGAAGTCGATGGCCTCTCGCGCGGCGCTCATGGCCTCTTCGGCGAACAGCGGGTTCGCATGCACGATGCAGGTGACGCCAAGAGCGCGCAGAACTGCGTCGATGCTGATGGGCTTCGTCTTCGGGCCCATGAGCGTCTGGCCCGTTCCAGGATGCGGCTGCGAACCCGTCATGGCCGTGGTGGCGTTATCGAGCACGCAGACGGTGATGTCATGCTGGTTGTACACCGCATTGGCAACGCCCGTGATGCCGCTCGCAAAGAACGTGGAGTCGCCCACGAACGAAATGCACTTCCGACCGGGCTCGGCCACGGCAAAGCCCTGCGCCATGGTAATGCCCGCGCCCATGCACAGGCACGTATCGATAGCGTCGAGGGGCTTCGCATTGCCCAGCGTGTAGCATCCGATATCGCCGCAGAACACGGCAGGGCGCTTCCCCACCGCACGCTTCACGGCGAAAAACGCACCGCGATGAGGACAGCCCGCGCAGAGCACCGGCGGCCTCATAGGTGCCTGAACGGCGCTTTCGCTGGACGCCTGTTCCCCATCGGCCTGCAAGGGACCACCTGCAAGAAACGACCGAAGTCGCACGATGGCGTCGTCGATGCTGTTTTCGCCCCGGTTGAGGGTGAAGCCATCGAGCTTGCCATGCACGGCATACGGAAGATGATGGAGTCCCGCAAGCTTCAGGAACTCATCTTCGAGCACGTGGTCGAGCTCTTCGAAGACGATGATATCCCGCAGGCCACGCGCGAATTCCAAAGCCTTGCCCTGGGGGAACGGGAAGGGCGCGCCCACATGCAGGAAGCGGTACGCGGGAAGCTCGGCCCCCGCACGCTGCGCCTCTTCCTGCAGGGAAGCCAGGGCATCGCGCACATATGCGCTGCTCACGCCACCGGCCACAATACCCAACACGGGCTCTTCGCCCCACTGTTCCACCTGATTGAACGCGCCCGCCGATTGCTCTTCCGCAATCGCCGCCAAGCGCTCGTTGATTTCCCCGTGGGCCTGATAGGCACGACGGGGAAAGATAATCCACTTGTCGCTTCGCTGGAACCCGCCCTCGGGAATGGGGCGCGCATGCGTCTGCTCGGGCACGTCGAAAAACGTGCTCGCATGGTTCACGCGCGTGGTGGGGCGCACGATTACCGGCGTGCCGTACCGTTCGGAGACTTCGAAGGCCTCCTTCATCATGGCGTAGCCCTCGTCGGGCGTGCTCGGATCGAGCACGGGGACCTTCGCGAAATTCGCGTACCGGCGCGTGTCCTGCTCGGTCTGGCTGGAAATGGGGCCGGGATCGTCGGCCACGAACAACACGAGCCCACCGCGAATGCCCACGTAATTCAAGCTCATGAGCGCGTCGCTCGCGACGTTCATGCCCATCTGCTTGCACGTGAACAGGCAGCGCGCGCCGCTCATGGAAGCGCCGGCAAGAAGCTCGAGGGCGGCCTTTTCGTTGGTGGACCATTCCACGTGCACGCCCTGGGCAACGCCCGACGCATGCAGTTTTGCCACCGTCTCGACCAGCTCGCTGGAGGGCGTGCCGGGATAGCCGGCAACCACGTTCACCCCCGCTTCCAACGCCGCGTAGGCGAAGGCCTCGTTGGCCATGAGAAGCTTAGGCATCAGCCATTTCCTTCTTGTAGGAAGCCATCTGCTCGCGGCGGTCGGCATCGCCCGTGCCGAGCATCTGCAGGGCCAGGATGGCGGCATTCTTAGCGCCATTGATGGCAACGCAGGCCACGGGCACGCCACTGGGCATCTGCACCATGGAAAGGAGGCTGTCGAGGCCGCCCAGGTCGCTCGTCTTCATGGGAACGCAGATGACGGGGCACGGCGTGTAGGCAGCAACGACGCCACCCAGATGCGCAGCCTTGCCAGCTGCGGCAATGATCACGCGAATGCCGCGCTCTTCGGCCGAGGACGCCCACTCATGCACCTCGAGCGGCTTGCGATGGGCGCTTGCCACCTTCACTTCGTACGGGATGCCGAATTCGTCGAGCTGCTTCATGCAAGCTTCCATAACGGGCATATCGCTGTTGCTGCCCATGATGATGCCTACGACGGGCGTTACGTCTGCCATGCGGTTCTCCTTCGCTGGAATTTAGAAACTGCCTGCCATTCTAGCATTGCGGAGCACTCCAGCACGCAAAAGCGCGGTGTATGGAGACGGGCTACAGACCGTACCAGCCGATGCCTTCGAAGCTCCACCCCTCGGATACCAGATGGTCGCGCTCGGAGGCATTCGTGGTGTAATGATGCGCGCCCGCGATGGCATTGGGGTTGTACAGGCGGAAGAGACCCGTTGCATGGGACGTATCGGAATACCAGCCCACGCCCTCATAGTTCCAGCCCACCGAAACCAGACGGTCGCGCTCGCTCGAGCTGGTGGTGTAATGGTGATCGCCCGCATTGGGGTTGTACAGACGATATACCGCATCCCCACTCGACGGCGCGCGCCAGGCCACGCCCTCGTAGCTCCAGCCGCACAGCACCAGATCGTCACGCTCGCTCGAACTGGCGGTATAGAAATGCTCGCCGGAATTGGGGTTGTACATGCGGAACATCGAGCCCGATTCGCTCGAGGAGAAGCCCACGCCCAGATACACGTACCCCAGGAAACTGCCATAGCCGCGCGTATTGGCGGATTCTACATCTTCCCTGCTCATCGTAGTAATGCGACAATATCCATGCTCCGATCCGGCGCTGCTCATGCCTCCCTCGCTGATGGTGAAGGTATCGCCCGAAACGTTTTCGACTACCAGCACGTGGTCGGTGAAGCAGGCGAGCGCCTTTCCCGTGGGCACCGACGTCCCACGCGAGAAGCCATAATCTGCGTATTTAGAGTTATACCAGTTCTGGCCACTCCAGATGGTCACGTCGATACCGGTGAGCTGGCTCAGGCGCGCAGCTGCGAACCATGCGCAGCCCTGCGTACCATAGGCGTACCCTCCCGAGGGCTTTTCGGCATACGTGGTATACGGCGCGGAATTGATGTCGATGTCGATGCCGCCCAAGCCGTTATTCTGAATGCCAGCAGAGGCGTTGGCATGGGCAGAAGAGGGCATGGTCGAGGAAAAGACCAGGCCGCAAACGAGAATGCACGCCACAAGCATTGCCAATACGCGATTGCGCTGTGCTGCCCTGACGTGCTTAGCGTACAGAACCTTCATGCGTCGACTCTTCTTTCGTTTAGGGTGCATGTGTAGTCGGCGTTATAGCAACTTTGCCAACTGTAGCGTTATCGACGCGCTGCCCAAAAACGCCAGAGGATTATTCACGGGCGCATCAAATGACCTCCATACGCGTACCCAATATGTTGTGTCGCGGAACAAAATTGCAACAAGAACGAATAAACGCGAACGATGATGCACGACAAAGAAAAGCACCCGCATCCCCATGGGACGCGGGTGCTCTGCGCTACCTGGATAGCAGGGCCAAGGGGCTACGCCTGCGGGGCACTTCCCTCGGTGGGTTCGTCCTTCGCGGCGTCGTCGACAGGCTGCACGGGAGCAGGCGCTTCAGGAGCCGACTCCGCAACGGGGGCATCCACCTGCTTGGGAGCTTCCGGCGTGGCCTGCGGCTGAGCTACGGGAGCAGCGGGCGCGGGCTGAACGGGCTGCTGGGCAACGGGCGCAGTGGGCGCAGGCTGAGCTGCGGGCTGCACGGGCTGCTGCTGAACGGGCTGAGCCTGAGGCTGCGGCTGATAGGTCTGCTGAGCCTGATACGGCTGGTACGGCTGCTGTGCGGGCTGCACCTCGAACGGCATGGGAGCGTCCTGCGAACCCCAGTTCGCAACGTCGAACTGACGGAGCCAATAGCCCAGGGCGCGAGCCGTGAGAATCTCGAGGAACGAACCGAACACGCACGAAATGTACGTTAGGACCACGCAGAAGACAATCACGCCACCGAGCACGGGCAGAAGCGCCGAGAACAGCGCCGCATACGAGCTGGTGCCATAGTACGGATACGTGTAGCCGTAATCGTAGTAGTACGAGTCGCCACCGATAGCGGCAATCTGCGGCAGAACCGACGCGAACGCGACCACGAACACCACCACGCAGAGGATGGTGACGATGACGCAGAATATGATGCCGAAGATGAGATTCATGCCGAAGATGCGAGCGAGGCCGCCCCCGTCGTGGCGCATCATCTTCCAGATCTTGCCCAGCTGCAGACCAGAGCTGATGTTGTCGTAGATTGCGGAGCGCATACAACCGACCCAGGTGAAGAACATGGCCGCGATCGACGCCACCATGTACAGCAGCGAGAAGAGGGCCGAGAAGCCGGCCGCCATGCCCGCACCCGCGTTCATGCCGTATGCGGAATGCGCGGAGCCCAGGGTTGCGGAAACGGACAGCACGTCCGAAATGAACCAGAACACCAGCGGAATGAGCGCGATGACGAGCCCCACGAGGAAGAGGAACCAGCCGCGGCGATAGAGCTTGCCGTCTTCGTTCGCGAAGATGCGCGCCGGCAGGGGCTTATGGACGTTCCAGGCGATTTCGCGCGCCCATCCATACGCATAGCCCAGCAACACGATCTGGCCGAAAATGGGAATGAGCATGAGCAGACCCAGCAGGCATATCTTGCCAAACCAGCCCTGCGTGGATTTGATATCCGCCCATGCGGTAGAAAAGTATCCTGCCTGCATGTTCAACTCCTAACTGTTTACGTGCGGTTGCCTTCCAGTATACGCATCACGGCGGCACATGGCTGGCTCGCTGCGAAAAGATACGCCAGCTTGAGTAGGATTCCGCAAAACCGCGACAGCATCGTGCCTGAACAAACGAAAACAGCCCCATTGCTGGGGCTGCGACAATCATGGTGGTCGGAGGGGGACTTGGGCGCGTCGTGCCGACGCGCAGGTCTCGCGCGGCCGCTTCGCTGCGCTCGACCCCAAACGCGCCGCTGGCGCGTTTGCCCTTCGCAGGGTTCAAGTCCTGCGGGACTTCCGAAACAGAAACAGCCCCATTGCTGGGGCTGTGACAATCATGGTGGTCGGAGGGGGACTTGAACCCTCGGCACGGGGATTTTCAGTCCCCTGCTCTACCAACTGAGCTACCCGACCAGTTATTTACGCCTCATCGAAGCGCGAGTTGAAATTATACCCATCACCCCGCAGTCGGTCAAGCACGTATTTTCGTTCACGAAGCGCACACGTTTTCCGGGAACGAAACGGCACCCTACTCCGCCGCAGGAGCGTCGGCGCCACCCGTGGACGCCACGACGAAGCGGCGATTCTTCTCGTAGAACTCCATCAGGTCACGCAACGCGTTTTCGGAAAGCCCCACGACGGGAAACTCGTCGACGATTTCCACGTTCACGCGCGCATCGCAAAGCGCACCCAGGCTATCCTGCACTTCCACCATGGCCGTTGCCACATCGGCGGCATCGGCGTCGAGCATGTTGGCAAACTGCGTTGCGGCATAGCGCACGCGCTTCGCACGCTTGCGGACGGTATGCGTTTCCTCGGCGTCCTCGATACTAAGGTTTCCAAGACGCGCGTAGATATCGGACACCATGCTGTTGAAGCGATTCTGAACGAGCTCCGCAGGCAGGCCACGCCAGGAATACTGGCGCTTCCACTCGATGTTTCCCACCTCGGCGGACACGCGGCTAAGGCGCTTGCGCACCTTCTTCCCATGCAGCAGGCGATATACCCTGCCACGCTCGTCGTTGCGACGGATATTCACGGCCGCCAAAAGCTCCTCGTCGATGCCCTCCTGCTGGGCAAGTTCCGCATGGAGCACGTCGAGCTCGCGCAGGCGCGAGGTGAGGCGCACCACTTCGCGCAAATCATCCTGCATGAGGGCGTTTTGCGACTTCTTCTGGAAGGGACGCACGAACGCGAGCAGGCTGCGCATGGTGCGAATGGAGACGCGGAACTTGTGCATCGTCTCGACGTCGGACGGATCGGCAAGGAACGAGATGAGCCGCTTGTGAATGTTCTCGTTGGCATCCTTCAGCTTGCGCTCGAGTTCGATGAGGTACTTCCAGCGCTTTGCTTCGGGGCCCTGCACGAACCAGAGCAGGCGCGTAGAGGGTTCCTCTTCAGTGGCCGCATGGGCTGACCAAGATATGCGAATGGCCGCCATGCCGCCCGTGGCAAACGGAATGTGCGCGCCCGTAAGGCGCTCGGCGATATCTTCAATCATGGGGTTATGCCCCACGGCATATACCACGCGCGCGGCCGTATCGCGAAGCTCCTCCATGAAGAGGTCTTCGTTCTGACCCAGCAGCGACGTGCAGGGGCGCATTTCGGGCTCGATGGACAACCCCTCGTTCTGCAGCGAGGAAAGGAGCTCCTCGGCCGTGCTCACCGCGCGCTCGGCGGGGCTTGTCCAGATTTGCGCGGGCTCTAGGTCGGCGCCGTCGAAATCGAGGCGCTCGACGATAAGGGGCATATGCGCGCGCAGGGCACGCCTGCCAGCTTCGGTGAGCTCACGCTGCTCATCGGGAATATCCTCGCTTCGCGTTTGCGCTTTCCCATGTCGCACAAGCACGAGTATCTTGTCCATGAATCATCGCCCCATCGACGTTTACTCCGCCGCGTCGGCATCGGAAATGCGGCCGGCGAAAGAACGGTACACAAGGAAATGATAAAGCAATACCAGCGGCAGGCCAATGCAGGTAATTACGGTCATTGCACCCAACGCGACCTCGCTCGACGCCGCCCCGGCAACGGTGATGGACAGCGAGGATTCGGTGGCGGGAACGATGTTCGGGAAGAGCGTCGCGGCCGTAAGGGCCACCAGCGCGAGGCATACCACGCTCGAGATCGCGAACAACGCCACGTCGCTCGCCTTCCGCATCGCCAGGCAAGCCACAAGAGCAACCACGACCACGCATGCGCAGGCCACACGCGCGGCAAACGGAACGCTTCCCGCGGCATTGGCCGCGCCGAACACGAAGTACGCGACCGTTGCCAGGGCGAACGCCACCACGACCACCACGACGAGCGTTCCGCGCAGGGAAACGGCCCGATCGTGCAGCTCGCCCGGCTGCGTTTTCAGCGCCACCCACGATGCGCCTTGCAACAGGCACTGGGCAAGCCCCACTACGCCGCACATGAGCGCAAATGGGTTGAGGAGCGCGAAGAAGCCCCCCGTGTAGTCGCCGTATTCGTTGAGCGCGATGCCCCCGATCACGTTGCCCACGGCCACGCCACACAGCAGAGCGGGCAGCAAGCTCCCCACGAAGAAGAGCGCATCCCATATGCGCGCATTACCCTGGTCGTGCGCGTAGAGCTCAAGAGACACGGCACGAACGATCAGGCCAAACAGCACGAGCATGATTGCCAGGTAGAACCCGGAAAACGTGCACGCATACGCGGGCGCGAACGCAGCGAAGAGCGCACCACCCGCGGTGAGGAGCCATACTTCGTTGCCGTCCCACACCGGGCCGATGATGCGGCGCAGCACGGCCTTCTCGCCGTCGGTCGTCCCCAAGATGGGATAGAGCACGCCCACGCCCAGGTCGAATCCGTCGAGCACGAAGTATCCGGCAATGAGAACGAAGATGAGAATGAACCACAGAACCTGAAGGAACGTCATGGCTAGTTCGCCCCCTTAGCTTCGACGGAACCGGCGGTCGCATCGAGGTCCGCGTGACGCGCAGATGCCACGCCGCCCGAAGCGGGAGGCGCGCCTTCCACCACGGGGCCTTCCTTGATGATGCCAAGTACGATGCGCAAGTACATAACGAGGATGAACGCATACACCAAGACGAACAGCGCAATCGTAATTATGAGCTGAGTCGCATCGACCGACTGGGAAATCGCGTCGGCGGTACGCAACTCCTCCCACACGATCCAAGGCTGCCTGCCCACTTCCGCAACCATCCAGCCCGTCTGAATGGCTATGAACGGGAACAGGGGCGCGAACATGAGCGCCTTGAGCAAACCGCGTGACGGCGCCTTCCCCGCACGGGCGCGCAACGTCGCCACGAGCGAAAGGATAATCCAGATGCCGATGAGGCCAAACATGGCAACCATCACGTGATAGGCCTGGAATACGACCTGCACGGGCGCCGTCTCGCCATACTTGGCCTCTACCTGGTGCAACCCGATATACGACGTGGATGCGTCGCCCGAAGCCAGAATGGACGTCATGCCCTCGATGGGAACCTCGATGCCGATAACCGTCTCATTCGCCTCGTCGACCCAGCCGAAGACGTACATCCCCACCGGGCCTTCCTCGTACTGCCCTTCCATGGCCGCAAGCTTTTCGGGCTGCTGCTCGGCAACCACCACAGCTTGCTGGTGCATGGCGGGAATCATGAGAACGCATGCGACGATGGCAACGACCGTTCCCGTTGCCACGGCCTTCTTTCCGAACTCGACCTTGCTATTGCGCATATGATAGGCGCCGATAGCGATGGCAACGAACGCGCCCATGATGATGAGGGCGATGATGGTATGCGAATACCGAGCCGCAACGGACGGGTTGAGCGCAGCCGCCCAGAAGTCGGTAAGCACCGCCTTGCTGCCATCGGCGGCGATTTCGTAGCCCGCCGGCGTCTGCATCCAGGAATTGGCTATGAGGATCCAGAGCGCCGAAAGCAGCGACCCACCCCAGACAAGCCACGACGCGGCAAGGTAGAACTTCTTCGATACCTTGCCGCGTCCAAAGAGCACAACCCCCAGGAACGTGCTTTCGAGAAAGAAGGCGAACAAGGCTTCGGCGGCAAGTGGCGCACCGAAGATATCGCCCACGAAACGCGAGTAATCGGCCCAGTTGGTCCCGAACGAGAATTCCATCGTGATGCCCGTGGCAACGCCGACGGCAAACGTCGTCGTGAAGATCTTCACCCAGAAACGCGAAGCCTCGGCATCCTTAGGGTCGCGCGTTTTGTAATGCCTGGTCTCGGCAAGGGCGGTGATCAGGCCAACTCCGATTGAAAGCGGAACGAACACGAAATGGAATGCCACCGTGAGCGTGAATTGCAGCCGAGAGAGAAAGGCCACGTCAGTCAGCAACTCCACAGCACGCCTCCTAACCCCGTTTCGAACAGTCATCAGGCCACTACATCATATCACGCCAAGCCCCGAAAATCGCTAGTTCCGGAATCACCGCCCGATCACCGCCCCTGGGGCGATCGATCGCCCCAGGGGCGGTGATCGGGCGGCGATTCCGTTCTTAACGCGCGGCGCAGGCTACGGCGGCTTGGCCG
>NZ_JAZZJS010000017.1:0-6034 GCF_056180635.1 Denitrobacterium sp.
CAGGGCATCGTCGAGGCATGCTGCATGCCCGGTCTGAAGGCCGAGGGCATCTTCACCCACTTCGCCGTGTCCGACGAGGAGGGCGACGAGGCGCTTGCCTACACGCAGCATCAGTTCCAGCTGTTCAAGGACGTTATCGAAGCTGCCGAGGCCAAGCTCGGCTATACGTTCGCCATCCGCCATTGCGCGAACACAGGCGCCACGGCGCGCTTTCCCGAAACCCACATGGACATGGTGCGTCCCGGGCTGCTGCTCTACGGCTACGGCGAATACGCGCAGGGTCTGGGGCTTCGCCCGGTCATGTCGCTTAAGACCGCCGTCCAGACCATCAAGTCGTATCCCGCCGGCACCAAGGTGAGCTATGGCGGTTTGTACACGACCACCAAGAAGACGCGCATGGGCGTGCTCCCCTACGGCTATGCGGACGGCTTCCTGCGCTCGCTGTCGAACAAGGCCGTCGTGATGACCTCCGAGGGCCCGGCGCAGCAGTGCGGGCGCATCTGCATGGACATGAGCATGATCGACCTCACTGACAAGAAGTCCGTGGGCGTGGGAAGCGAAGTGGAGATCTTCGGCAAGAACAACCCGATCGAGGACATGGCAGACGTTGCGCAGACCATCCCCTACGAGCTTGTCTGCGCCGTCAGCAAGCGCGTGCCGCGCATGTACCTGAAGGGCGGCCAGGTGGTCGAGAAGGAGCTCCTGCTGCGTTTCTAGCACACGTATCGCCAACGCCATCAGCCAATGGCAACGACCTTGGCAGCTGATTGGGGTGGTTAGCATGTCCGTTAGCGAGGTATCGATTTTCCGCATGTCGGTCTGTTGGGCCCGATGCGCTGCAATCGTGCTATTATCGGCTCCAATGTGAACGCGTGGGTTCACGAAGGGGCGCACCACCTTGGGTGCGGTTGCTTCGTGGGCCTTTTGTTGTTTGAAGGGAGGCAGCCATGGACATAACTCTGAACGGCGAGCGTGTCCGCATTGACGAACCGTTCACCGTGTTGCAGCTCGTCAAGCAGCGAGGCTACCGTCTTGAACTGGTGGCGGTCGAGCTCAACGGCGCCATTTGCCCCAAGCGCCTCTACGGAGAAACGCAGCTTCACGACGCGGACGTCATGGAAATCGTGAGCTTCGTTGGAGGTGGCTGATGCTGAGCGAGCAGCAGATACATGACGCGCTGGTTCAGCGGCACGGAGCACAGGTGCAGGAGAGGCTGGATGCCGCGCGCGTCGCCATTGCGGGGCTGGGCGGTCTGGGCTCGAATGTGGCCGTGTCGTTGACGCGCATCGGCGTGGGGCATTTGCATCTGGTGGATTTCGACACGGTGGACGTGACCAATTTGAACCGCCAGCAGTATTTCGCCCATCAGATAGGCATGGCAAAAACCGAAGTGCTGGCCCAGAATCTGAAGGCCATCAACCCGTATCTGGACGTGCGCGCCACGTGCGCGCGCGTAACGCCCGACAACGTGGAGGAACTGTTCGCGGACGCACAAATTGTGTGCGAGGCTTTCGATGTGCCCGAGAACAAGGCTATGTTGGTAGACGCTGTGACTGAGCGGCTGCCGCACGCAGTGTTGGTGGCGGCGACGGGCATGGCGGGATACGGGCGCAGCAACGACATTGTCACGCGCAAAGTAACGGACCGTTTTTGGCTGTGCGGCGATGGCGTGAGCGCGCCGAGGCCAGGGTTCGGCCTTATGGCACCGCGCGTGGCCATCTGCGCGAACCATCAGGCGAACCTGATCGCGCAGCTCATCATAGAGGGAGAGCTTTCATGACCAACGGAGCAACGTCGCAGGACAAGCTGGTTTTGGGCGGTCACGAGTTCGACTCGCGTTTTATCCTGGGGTCGGGCAAGTATTCGCTCGATCTCATTCAGGCTGCCGTCGAGCACGCGGGCGCGCAGATCATCACGCTGGCGCTGCGACGAGCGAACGAGGGCGGCGTGGCAAACATCCTCGACTACATCCCCGAAGGCGTCACGCTGCTGCCCAACACGTCGGGTGCGCGCAATGCTGAAGAGGCGGTGCGCATCGCACGCTTGGCGCGAGAGGTGTGCGGCAGCGACTTCGCGAAGATCGAGGTCATCCGCGATTCCAAGTACCTTCTGCCCGATAACGCCGAAACGGTGCGCGCGTGTGAGACGCTTGCCAACGAGGGCTTCGTGGTCATGCCGTACATGTATCCCGACCTGAACACGGCGCGCGACCTGGCGAATGCGGGAGCAGCCTGCATAATGCCGTTGGGAAGCCCTATCGGCAGCAACAAAGGCCTGGCCACGCGCGAGTTCATCCAGATTATCATCGACGAGGTGGACCTGCCCGTTATCGTAGACGCCGGCATCGGACGCCCCAGCCAGGCTGCTGAGGCCATGGAGATGGGCGCCGCAGCCGTCATGGCGAACACGGCCATTGCCACGGCGGGCGACGTATGCGCCATGGCCGGGGCGTTCAAGCTTGCCATCCGGGCTGGCCGCCAGGCGTATCTGGCAGGGCTTGGGCGCGTGCGCGAACATGGCGCAAGCGCATCTTCGCCGCTTACGGGTTTTCTTCACGACTAGCGTCATCACGCACGCCGGAAAAGGATTCAACATTGAACGATATGAGCGCCCATGTGAACGAAAGCCTATTGAACGATCGCGTTTTGGCTGATCACAAGCGGGTACGGACGAACCATATGGAGCTGCTGCCCGATATGGAGGACATAGGCAGCTCAGTCATGGACGCGGTGCGCGAGCGCATGTACCGTGTCGATTTCGACTCATTCACGCAGGCCGACGTGCTTGCTGCGCTCGCGCACGACAACCGCAGTCTGGACGACTTTGCTGCGCTTCTGTCGCCGGCGGCCCAGCCACTGCTGGAAGACATAGCCCAGGCAGCGCGCGAGGAAACCCGGCGCCACTTCGGCAATTCTGTAAACCTGTTCACGCCGCTCTACATCGCCAACTACTGCGAAAACTATTGCATCTATTGCGGTTTCAACTGCACGAACAAGATCAAGCGCGCGAAGCTAAACGCCGAGCAGATAGAGGCCGAGATGACCGCTATTGCCGCAACGGGGCTGCAGGAAATTCTCGTCCTGACGGGCGAGAGTCGTCGTCATTCCGATGTGGCCTACATCGGCGAAGCGATCAAACTCGCCCGTCGCCACTTCAAGGTGATCGGCCTAGAGGTGTACCCGCTCGACTCCGGCGAGTACGCTTACCTGCACGAATGCGGCGCCGACTATATCACGGTGTTCCAGGAGACGTACGATTCCGACAAGTACGAAACGTTGCACTTGGCCGGCCACAAGCGCATTTATCCCTATCGCTTCAACGCGCAGGAACGCGCGCTTAAGGGAGGCATGCGCGGTGTGGGTTTCGCTGCACTTCTAGGACTCGATGACTGGCGGCGCGACGCATTCGCGTGCGGCATGCATGCCTGGACGTTGCAGCGCAAATACCCTCATGCCGAGATCGCGTTCTCATGCCCGCGCCTGCGGCCCATCATCAACAACGAGGCCATCAACCCCAAAGACGTGCACGAAGCGCAGCTGTTGCAAGCGGTATGCGCATATCGCCTGATCATGCCCTTCGCATCCATCACCGTGTCGTCGCGCGAATGCGCCCGCGTGCGCGACGCGCTAGCGGGCATCGCGGCCACCAAAGTGTCGGCAGGTGCCAAAACGGGCGTGGGCTCGCATGCTGAAGGCCTGGCCGACGTGGGCGACGAGCAGTTCGAGACCGACGATACGCGCGGCGTGGACGAGATGTGTCAAGCGCTTGTGGCCAATGGTTTGCAACCCGTGATGAACGACTATGTCTACGTTGGCTAACGTGAACGCCGCTGTATTGGGCGGGACGATGTTTCCCGAAAACACGATAGTCGTGACAAACCGGACCCTTTGCGCACGTCCGTTCCTCGAGCAGGTGCAACGCGTGTGCGCCATGAGGCCCGCCATGCTGGTGCTACGCGAAAAGGACCTAAACGAACCCGCGTATCGGACGCTTGCCGCCGACGTGCAATTCATCTGCCGCAATGCGGGCGTGCCGTTCGTCGTGCACTCTCACCAGAGCATCGCCCGCGACTTGAACGCCGATGGTTTGCATCTGCCGCTTCCCTTGGCGCGCGATCTTGGCAAAGAAGCGCTGTCTGGTTTTTCGAGCCTGGGCTTGTCGGTGCATTCCGCAGCCGAAGCGCGGGAAGCATGCAGCTTCGGCGCGACATATCTGATGACAGGCCATATCTACGAAACCGATTGCAAGCCAGGCCTTCCCCCGCGCGGCCTGCGGATGCTGAGCAAAGTTTGCGCAGCCGCTGGCAGCGTGCCCGTCTACGCAGTCGGCGGCATAAACCTGGACCCCGAGCGCATCGCCGCCGTACGAGCCGTAGGTGCCGTGGGCTCTTGCACCATGTCCGCAGCTATGGCTATTCGGCAATAAGGTGCTTGGTTTGACGGATGTCTCGCATTAGCTGGGGGCAAAAACCACCACGCCAGGCAGGCGCCCATAACTTACGCCTAGGAAACCGAATGCCACGAGGCAGTTGCGAAAGGTATAATCGATCGCAGCAGACTGTAATGCTACCAGCGTGAACACTCGGAAACGTGGGACGAAGGATTCACTGGATGGAAGCAGCTGGCACATATCAATTCACCGAATCTGCGCGGGCGTTCATCGAGTGTTCGCGCATTCCTTTCGCGGTGTACCAACTCGTCGATAACAGGGTTTGCGCGCTCGCGGTGTCCGCTGGGCTCACCAGCCTCCTCGGCTTCGACAAGCCGGCCGACGCATGCGAGCTTATGGACAAGGATATGTACCGGGACACGCACCCGGAAGATGTCGCCCGCATCTCCGACGCGGCCCTGCACTTCGCCATGGAGGGCACCGAGCTCGACGTCGTCTACCGCTGGAAGAAAGACGACGAGTACCGCATCGTTCATGCGCGCGGCGAGCACGTGGACGCGGAGGATGGAACGCGCCTGGCGGTGGTCTGGTACACGGACGAATGCGCCTACGACCCCGCGGGCAAGGCGTTCGACGACGAGCTGCACAGATCCTTTAACGAAGCCTTCCGACGCGAATCCATGCAGCACACGAACTACTACGACACGCTCACGGGCTTGCCGAACATGACCCATTTCTTCGACCTGGCCGAGGCGGGCTACAGCCGCATGCTCGACGAGGGCGACCAGCCGGCCATTCTTTTCGTGAACCTAAACGGCATGAAGCGCTTCAACGAGCTGCATGGTTTCACCGAAGGCGATGGCGTCATCAAGGCCGTGGCCAAGGCGCTCGCGGAGGAGTTCGGTTACGAGAACTGCGGGCGTTTCGCACAGGACCACTTCGCCATCTACACATCGTCCGAAGACCTCGAACCGCGCATCGAAAGAGTGTTCCGCGCTTGCGAGCACGCCAATGACGGCAAGATGCTCCCCCTCCGCGTGGGCATCTACCTCTCGCGCGACGAGCGCGTGGGCATAAGCACCGCATGCGACAGGGCCAAGGCCGCCGGCTATTCGATCACGAGCACGCGCTCGTCGGGCTACAGCTACTTCGACGATGCCATGCTCGCGCAGACGGAGCTCGAGCACCGCATCATCGGCAACCTCGACCGCGCCCTCCACGAAGGCTGGATCGAGATATTCCACCAGCCGATCATCCGCTCCGCGAACGGCCTCGTCTGCGACGAGGAAGCGCTCGCGCGCTGGAACGACCCGGTGAAGGGGCTGCTCACTCCGGATGAGTTCATGCCCATACTCGAGGACGCGAAGGTGGCCTACAAGCTCGACCTCTACGTCATCGAGCAGATCCTCGACAAGCTCAAGCGCCAAGAGCAGGCGGGCCTGCACATCGTGCCCGAGTCGGTGAACATCTCCCGCACGGACTTCGAATCGTGCGACATCGTCGAGGAAGTCAGGAAGCGTGTCGATGCATCGGGATTCCCCCGCTCGATGCTCAACATCGAAATCACGGAGAGCGTCATCGGGCGTGACTTCGACTACATGAGGGCCGAGATCGACCGCTTCAGGAGCTTGGGCTTCAAGGTGTG
>NZ_JAZZJS010000018.1:0-22875 GCF_056180635.1 Denitrobacterium sp.
CTATCGACGGTCGCGTCTATCAGGGGCTTTAATGGCAAGCCCTATACTGAACTTGTTTACGACGAGTGCATACCTGAGCATCGTCGCTGGCGCTAGCGCGTATCCGCGCGTCATCGATTTCGAGCGCATCGCGCAGATCGCCCATGGCGTTGGCGCGTACCTCATGGTCGACATGGCTCACATTGCTGGCCTGGTTGCCGCGGGCGAGCATCCCAGCCCCGTGCCCTACGCCGATATCGTCACCACCACCACGCATAAGACGCTGCGCGGCCCCCGTGGCGGCCTCATCCTCACCAACGACGAGGCTCTGGCGAAGAAGATCAACAGCGCCGTGTTCCCCGGCACGCAGGGCGGTCCGCTCATGCACGTCATCGCCGGCAAGGCGGTTGCATTCGGCGAAGCGCTGAAGCCCGAGTTCAAGGAATACATCCACAACGTGGTTGTGAACTGCGCGGCCATGGGCCGTGGCATGACGGAAGGCGGCCTGCGCCTCGTTTCCGGCGGCACCGATAACCATCTGTGCCTGGTCGACCTCACGCCCGCCGACGTAACTGGCAAGGACGCCGAGCGCGTGCTCGAGGAAGTCGGCCTCACGGTGAACAAGAACACCATCCCGAACGAGACCCGTTCTCCCTTCGTCACCAGCGGCATTCGCGTTGGCACTGCCGCCGGCACCACGCGCGGCCTGAACGAGGAAGAGTTCCACACCATCGGTTCCTGCATCGCCAACGCCGTGTTCGCCTTCGCGCGCGACGATTCGGAGGCTCTTGCCGCTACGCGCGAGCGCGTCCAGCAGATCATCGACGCTCATCCGCTCTATCCCGAGTACGACTTCTAAGTCGCATCTTCGCAAGCATCCGGGGCGATCGGCGCGAGTCGGTCGCCCTTTTTTGCGCTTTCGACGGTTGGGCTACGTCAGCGTGGCGCGTATGGTGTGTGGGAGTATAATGCTCGCAATATATTGAGGTTCAATGGCAGGGGAAGTAATGGAACAGGGTATCGATCGCCCCTCGTGGGATGAATACTTCATGACGCTTGCCGACGAGGTGGCCACGCGTTCCACGTGCCTGCGTCGTTCGGTTGGCGCGCTCATCGTGAAAGACCGTCGCATTCTGGCCACGGGGTACAACGGCGTGCCCAGCGGCCTGCGTCATTGCTCGGAAACGGGCTGCCTGCGCCAGAAGCTGCAAGTGCCCAGTGGCCAGCGCCACGAAATCTGTCGCGGTCTGCATGCCGAGCAGAACGCCATCATCCAGGCGGCGCGCTACGGCATCGACATTTCCGGGGCGTGCATCTACATCACCACGCAGCCCTGCGTGGTATGCGCGAAGATGCTCATCAACGCCGGCATTAGCGAAATCGTGTACAAGAACCCGTACCCCGACGAGCTTTCCTCCGAGCTTCTCTCGGAATCGGGCATCAAGATGCGCGTCTACCATGAAAATGGCGTTGCATAAATGCCGCCAAGCTCTCAACGAAACGTATGAAATTGCGCCCGGGAACGATCTTTCGCGCCCGGGCATCATTCATTTTTGGGCATTTGCTTACGAACGGCCCATGTAATGGGTAACCCGTTCGGGGCTATATTATGCATTTCTGTGAAATTACGGCTCACTTATCCAGTTTTTTATACTTTCTTGGAGGGGTATTCCGAAAATTGGCTATGATACGTAGCGTTGTTTTGAGTCTGACGAGAAAGTGTAGACGTGGCGTTACCTATCGTCCTTGGTGTCATTCTGGGAGCCCTTGGCTTCTTGCCCCTGCGAGGCGCACTCACCGCTGCCCGTAAGGTCACGAGTACGTCTAATTTTTCTCATGCCAGCATCTTGCTACTGGCGGTTGCAGGCTCATCCATCGTATTGTTCGGGTCGGCTGTGCTCTGCATAGTGCTCAGCCGTGACAATGTTCTTCCCTTTGTCGGGGGAGAGGTCGCTGGCATCGTCGTCTGCGCTCTCGGCTTCGGCATTTGGAAGGCCGTATCAAGCGGGAAATAGGGAAAGGCAAATAGTGGACGCGCTTACTCAGCTAGCAAATTCCGTTCCTGAGCTTCAGGAATCCCTGCAGTCTCAGACCGTATTCGGTCCTGTAACCACCTTCACGCTGTGGATGGTCATCGTCTTCGCGCTCGTGCTCATTCTCGTGCTCACGGCTGCGAAGAAGCTCACCATCGTGCCGAACAGCAAGTTCGTCAACCTGGTCGAATATGGTTACGAATTCGTCCGTCGCGACATGGGCGAAAACGCCATCGGCCACGGCTATGAAAAGCACATTCCGTTCCTGGCTACGCTTTTCTTCTTCATCCTCATCTCCAACTTCATCGGCCTGGTGCCGGGTTTCAAGACCCCCACGGGCACGCTGAACAACACCTGGGCGCTCTCGCTGATCGCCTTCCTGTACTTCAACTATTACGGCATCAAGACCAAGGGCGGCTGGGGCTACATCAAGTCCATCGCTCCTTCGGGCCTGCCCGTGGTGATGGTTCCCGTCATCTGGTTCTTCGAGCTCATCTCGCTGGTGCTGCGTCTGCTCACCCTGGCCGTGCGACTCTATGGCAACATGTTCGCTGGTCATATGGTGCTGGGCATCTTCGCTCTCGCATCCAGCATCTTCCTCACTTCGGCCATCGCGGGCGGCGGCATCGTGCCGGGCGTTATCTCCCCGCTGTGGTTCGTATTCCTCATCGCAATGTATGCGCTTGAGACGCTGGTCGCTTTCCTGCAGGCGTACGTGTTCACCATCCTTTCCGCGGTGTACATCTCGCTTGCCACGAGCGCTCACTAAGCCGCCTGCTCGCGGCGTCACGCGAGCCTAATACCCTGGATCTATGTCGGCGGGTACAGTCGGCAGATCATACATATCAGCTTGATTGCGGAAGTGGTTTTCGCAATCGAACAAAGGAGGAACAAGTGGAAACTATTTTCACCATCGCCGCCCTTAAGGTAGTCGGCTATGGCCTCGGCGCCATTGGGCCTGGCATCGGCATCGGCGTGGCCACCTACGGCTGCTGCGTTGCTACCGCTCGCCAGCCTGAACTGGCCGGTCGTATCTTCACCAACTTCATCATTGGTGCTGCTCTGGCCGAGGCACTCGCCCTCATCGGCTTCGTGCTGACGTTCATTATGTAAATTCAACCTTATAACGGATTAATCTGCCGTAATAAGGCTGAAAGGAGCAAGAGAGTGGAATTCAAGACGAACAAGGTACTGGCGGGAGCTGGCGCATTCGCGCTCGCTACGTCGGTCTGCAGCGTCCCCACTGTCGCGTTCGCGGAAGAAAAGAGCGGTATCTCGGCTATCCTGCCCGATCCTATCGAGTTCGTGCCCATGCTCATCGCCTTCATCATCCTCTGGGTGATTCTGGCGAAGTTCGGCTGGCCCCTCTTCGATAAGATGCTGGAAAAGCGCGCTTCCACCATCAAGGAAAACCTTGAGCAGGCCGAGGAAGCACGCCAGGAAGGCGAGCGCGTTCTGGCCGAATACAAGCAGGAGCTTGCCCAGGCCAAGACGCAGGCCGCGCAAATCGTTGCCGATGCAAAGGCTGCTGGCGAAGCCGCCAAGGCCGACATCACGGCGCAGGCCCAGCGCGAGGCTGCCGATATGATCTCGAAGGCGCAGGTCGCCATCGAGGCCGAAAAGAAGGCTGCCATCGCCGAACTTCAGGGCTCCATCGCCGACACGTCGATTGCCGTGGCTTCCAAGCTCATCGCCAACGACTTGACCGATGCCGAGCACCGCGCTCTGATCGAACGCTACGTGAGCGAGGCGGGTAGTTTCAATGCCAACTAATCGTCACGACATCCAGGCCGAAGCCGAAGTCTACGCATCCAATCTTCTGGATGCCGCGCAGGCTGCCGGTGGTCTCGACGCCGTGATGGCCGTACGTGCCCAGCTCGATCAGATCGTTGCCTACAATCGTTCGCACGTTGAGCTCGCCGATGTTATGCAGGACTACGCATACACGGTCGAGCAGCGCAGTGAGCTGATTAGGAACGTCTTTTCCGACTGCCGTCCTGAACTGGTTTCGGTGTTGGGCGTTATGGCCGAACGTGGCGATTGGGAAGACCTGGCCCGTATCCGGGCCGCATTCAACCAGCAGATTGTCGACAAGATGAACGTGAACGTGATCGACGTGACCACGCGCGTTGAACTCGACGACCATCTGCGCCAGGTTATCAAAGACAAGGCTGCTGCCGAATTGGGCGGAACCATCGTGCTCGACGAGAGCATCGACGACTCCATTCTCGGTGGCATCATCATGAACGCAAACGGCAAGCGTATCGACGCAAGCATGCGCACCATGCTCTCGAACGCTCGCAGTGTGCTTAAAGAAACTGATGGAGGTGAATGCTAGTGACTGAAATCACCGCACAGTCTATCGACGAAGCACTGCGCAAGCAGCTCGATGCTCTGAACACGAGCGTCGAATCTCGCGAAGTTGGCACGGTCATTCAGGTCGGCGACGGTATTGCCCGCATCGATGGCCTGAAGGGCGCGATGGCTGGCGAGCTGCTTGAGTTCACCGGGGCCAATGGCCAGACCGTCTACGGTATGGCTCAGAACCTCGAAGAGGACGAAGTAGGCGCCGTTCTGCTGGGTGACGTCACCGCAATCAAGGAAAACGACCAGGTGAAGACCACCGGTCGTATCGTGGAAATCCCCGTCGGTCGCGGAATGTTCGGGCGCGTAGTTAACGCCCTGGGCATGCCCATCGACGGCAAGGGCCCCATCGAGGTCGAGGGCACGCGCCCCGTGGAGTTCAAGGCTCCCGGCGTTATCGCCCGTCAGCCCGTATGCGAGCCCATGCAGACGGGTATCCTCGCTGTCGACTCGATGATTCCCATCGGTCGCGGTCAGCGCGAACTTATCATTGGCGACCGCCAGACTGGTAAGACCGCTATCGCCATCGACGCGATCATCAACCAAAAGGGTCAGGATATGATCTGCATCTACGTGGCAATCGGCCAGAAGGCCTCCACGGTTGCTGGTCTGGTCGAGACCCTCGAGAAGCATGGCGCCATGGATTACACCATCGTCGTGTCCGCTACCGCTTCCGACTCCGCACCGCTGCAGTACATCGCCCCCATGGCTGGTGCTGCAATCGGCGAGTACTTCATGTACAACGGCAAAGACGGCAAGCCCGCTAGCAAGGACAACCCCGGTGGCCACGTTCTCTGCATCTACGACGACCTGTCCAAGCAGGCTGTTGCATACCGTCAGATGTCGCTGACGCTGCGCCGCCCGCCCGGACGCGAAGCATACCCCGGCGACGTTTTCTACCTGCATTCTCGCCTGCTCGAGCGTGCAGTCAAGATGAACGACGAGAACGGTGCTGGCTCTCTCACGGCTCTGCCTATCATCGAGACCCAGGCTGGCGACGTTTCTGCTTACATCCCGACCAACGTGATCTCCATCACCGACGGTCAGATCTTCCTGCAGACCGACCTGTTCTTCCAGGGCCAGCGCCCTGCAATTAACGTGGGTATCTCCGTATCCCGCGTAGGCGGTTCCGCGCAGACGAAGGCCATGAAGCAGGTTGCCGGTTCTCTCCGCCTCGACTTGGCCTCCTATCGCGAGCTTCAGGCGTTTACCCAGTTCGGTAGCGACCTCGACAAGGCTACGCAGGATCAGCTGAACCGTGGCGCCCGTATGACCGAGCTTCTGAAGCAGGGTCGTTACGTGCCGATGCCCTTCGAGGAGCAGGCTCTGGCTATCTACGCCGGTGGCAATGGCTTCCTCGACGACATCGCGGTTGAGGATGTCGTCCGCTTCCGCGGCGAGATGCTCGACTTCGTGCGTGCTTCCCGCGGCGATCTCCTTGCGCACCTGCGCAGCGAGAAGAAGTGGACCGATGACATCAAGGCGGAAGCTAACGAGGCTATCGAGGCCTTCAAGCAGCAGTTCGCCGGTTCGGTCCAGGCTTAAGAGGCGGTAACGGATGCCAAACCTACACGACATTCAAAGG
Organism: Denitrobacterium sp.; assembly: GCF_056180635.1. NCBI lineage: Bacteria > Bacillati > Actinomycetota > Coriobacteriia > Eggerthellales > Eggerthellaceae > Denitrobacterium > Denitrobacterium sp. Next base: position 5,962 of record NZ_JAZZJS010000018.1, read on the forward strand.
CGCATCAACTCCGTCAACTCGACGAAGCAGATCACCCGTACCATGGAAATGGTGTCGGCGGCCAAGATTCGCAAGGCGACCGAACGCGTTGCCGCGACCACGCCGTATTCCGACTCCATGGCCGAAATGCTCGGGCATGTTGCCGAAAGTGCAGGTGGCTCGGAAAATCCTCTGTTGCAGGAACATGATGAAGTAAAGAACGTGCTGGCCATCGCCGTGGTTTCCGACCGCGGTCTGGCCGGCGGGTTCAACGCGAACGTCCTTCGCACCGTGGAAAAGCAGATCAAGAAGCTTTCCGCGGAGGGTGTGGATACTCACGTTATCGCGTGTGGCAAGAAGGCAATCTCGTACTTCAGCTTCCGCGGAATCGAATTGGACATGGTGTTCAAGGACCTTTCCGCAGACCCGACGTTCGATGAGGCCGCCACTATCGCGCAGCGTGCTATCACCGGGTACACCAATGGCGACTACGACAAGGTCGTTATCGTGTACAACCACGCGAAGAACGCGGCAGAGCAGACGCTTCGCACCGAAACGATTCTGCCCATCGATGCCAGCGCCCTTGCGCGCGAGGAGGATTTCTCCAAGGCACTCGAGGCAGGCGTAGCGGCCGAGGCCGAAGAGAACGTCACCACGGGCGATGTGGACTTCGAGCCCAGCGCCGAGGCCGTTCTCGACAGCTTGCTTCCCGCATACGTGAAGATGATGATCTACCACGCACTGGTTGACAGCGCCTGTGGTGAGCAGGGTGCTCGCCGCAACGCCATGAAATCAGCAACCGATAATGCGACCGAGATGGTGGAAACGCTCGAGCGTTACTACAATCGAGTTCGCCAAGGTGCCATCACGACCGAGATCAACGAGATCGTCGGTGGCGCAGCAGCTTTGGAGGAATAAATGGCTGAAGAAAACAAGACTCAAGGGGGTGTCGGTCGCATCGTCCGTATCGTCGGTCCTGTTGTTGATGTCGAGTTCGCTCGCGAGAGCATGCCCGCTATCTACAACGCCCTGACGGTTGATGCAACCACTCCTCTGGGCGACGTTCACGTCGTCATGGAGGTGCAGATGCACCTTCCCGGCGATCTTGTGCGCGCCGTTGCCATGTCGTCCACCGACGGCCTGGTTCGCGGTCTCGACGTGCAGGACACCGGTGCTCCTATCAAGATGCCCGTTGGCCAGGCTACCCTGGGCCGCATCTGGAACGTCGTTGGCGAGCCCGTCGACGGCAAGGAGCTTCCCGACAACATCGAGAAGTGGATGCCCATCCACCATCCCGCTCCCGAGTACGACACGCTCACCACGAGCACCGAAGTGTTCGAGACGGGCATCAAGGTTGTCGACCTGATCGAGCCCTTCATCCGCGGCGGTAAGACCGGTCTGTTCGGTGGCGCTGGCGTAGGCAAGACGGTTCTCATTCAGGAACTCATCAACAACCTCGCTCAGGAGCACGGCGGCACGTCCGTATTCACCGGCGTAGGCGAGCGTACTCGTGAGGGTACAGACCTGTACCTGGAAATGAGCGAGTCTGGCGTTATCAACAAGACCTGCCTCGTGTACGGTCAGATGAACGAACCGCCGGGAGCGCGTCTGCGCGTCGGTCTGGCTGGCCTGACGGAAGCCGAGTTCTTCCGTGACCAGGGTCAGGACGTTCTGCTGTTCATCGACAACATCTTCCGCTTCACGCAGGCTGGTTCCGAGGTATCCGCACTGCTGGGCCGCATGCCTTCCGCTGTACGCTACCAGCCCACGCTGGCTACCGAAATGGGCGACCTGCAGGAGCGCATTACGTCGACCACCACGGGCTCCATTACGTCGGTACAGGCTGTATACGTACCCGCCGACGACCTTACCGACCCGGCGCCCGCGACCACGTTTACGCACCTCGACGCCAAGACGGTTCTCTCTCGTTCCATCGCCGAGCTGGGTATTTACCCCGCCGTCGACCCGCTGGAGAGCACGAGCCGCGCTCTCGACCCCGACGTTGTGGGTCAGGAGCACTACGACGTTGCCGTTGGCGTACAGGAGATTCTGCAGAACTACAAAGACCTGCAGGACATCATCGCCATTCTTGGTATGGACGAACTGTCCGAAGAGCAGAAGCTCACGGTTAGCCGCGCCCGTAAGGTGCAGCAGTACCTGGGTCAGCCCTTCCACGTTGCCGAGCAGTTCACCGGCAACCCGGGCGTCTACGTCAAGATGGAAGACACGGTGCGTTCCTTCAAGGAAATCCTCGACGGCAAGTGCGACGACATCCCCGAGCAGTGCTTCACCTACAAGGGCGCTATCGAGGAAGTGTATGCCGCGTACGAGAAGATGAAGAAGGAAGACTAAATGGCTAGCATTACCTGCGACATCGTCACCCCGGTGAAGAAGCTCTTCGGAGAAGACTGCTACATGGTGGTCGTGCCCGGTGTGGAAGGCAACATGGGCTTTCTGCCCGGACATGCGCAGCTGATGTCGACGCTGGCCGACGGTGTTGTGCGCGTTTATTCCGACGCCAACACCGTGTCCTCCACGTACGCGCTGCAGGGCGGCTATGTGCAGGTGACTGGCGAAAAGGTCATCGTTCTGGCCGACCGTGCCGTACCGGTCGATAGCATCGACCTGGAAGCTGTGCGCGCGCAGATCGCCGAGGCGGAAGAGGCCGTGAAGGCCGAATCCGACGAAGCCGCCAAGGCTTTGATCGAGGCCGATCTGGCGTGGTATAAGGTGCAGGAACACGCTGCTGCTGAAGGCGCTGCCGCGTAATTCCGCCCCACATACGCTTACTGTAACGGACGTCCCATACGGGGCGTCCGTTATCGTTTCATTGGATAACTATTTCCAAATGATGCAATTGCGAGTGCTATACTCCCTTATATGTGAAACAACGAGATAAGGGGGCATGGTAGTGATGAAAGTCCAAACCAGGGTAGTTTCGTTATTGCTGTCTGTGCTTTTATGCATGGCATTCATTCCAGCGGCGGCGTTCGCCACGGGGCCGCAGGCCGCTCAGCAATCGAGCGTCACGCTGCAGGTGAATGGGGCAACGGGCGTCGAGGACGGCGTGTTTTCGTATACGGGTGGAACGCTGCAGGTAACCCTCCAAGACGCAACGTCTGGGGCCCCGGTTTCCTATCAAGGCACGAGCAACCAGATAGACGTCTCCGACTACAGCAAGGCAACAATCTTGGTAACGCTAGAGGAGGAGTATTCCGTAGCCCTGTTTGCGGGCGGAACCCCGGTTTCCCTCACTAGCATTGGCAGCGGAAAATACGCATACGAAGTAAACGTTGGCGAGATTGAGGGCAACCTTCTTATCGTCGAGCCGCAGTTTGCATCCAACGTTCCCTCGGGAACCACGCAAGCAAACAAGCAAGGCGTGTTTGAGTATTCATGCGCCGGCGAACCCGCAGATATATGGGTTGGCGATGGCGGCCAGAATATGACCATGTTGCCTCAGGGTGCGTTTTCTGAGGCGCAAATCCCCTATTACGATGACGGCTCGGGCAATGTGACGTTCCGTTTCTCGACGCTGTTCATTTTCCGGCTCACGAACCTTACGATTAACGGCACTGATTACAGCTATCAGATTCCCGCGACTAAGCAGCAGAAGCTTGATGCATTCACCAATCAGCATACCGAGTTCACGGTGACCGTTCCCTCGGCGGACACGTACCGGATTTATACGGCTAGCGAGACCGACGAAGACCCTGCCGTCGGCAATTTCCTTTGGTCGTATCGCGACGAGGACGCTGGCTCCGATGACTATATCGATCGCGGCAAGATCGAATTCGTGAGCGTCGAGTATGACGGGTATACATACGGTGCCGACGATCTTGTTGCCGGCTCGACTATGGATTGGAGCGAAAATGGGGAAGGCGATGGCGGTGCCGTATTCCCGGCAGGCGCCGAGCTTACCGTGAAGCTCATTCCCGAACACGGCATGCAGCTCGTCTCGTTTGGCCCGAACGGCCAGGAGTTCACCGCGGGCGACGACCCGGCGGTGTATACGTTCACGGTCGCGAAGGGCAATTTCCACTTGGCTGCGCATTTCGATGAGGTGGACGATGTTGTCGTGTCCACTCATGGCGCCGTGTCCGATGGCTCGATCGCCCTTTCCGATGAAGACGTTTCCTCTGGCTCTGCCGTTCTCTCGGTGGGGGAGGCCATTGTTACCGAGGGTGAGTTCAAGAAGCTCACTCAGGCTGCGCAGGAGCGCGGCGAGTATCGCGTCATGGAAGTCGTCGACCTTTCGCTCGATCAGGTCATCTACAAGGGCGTGAACGATGCGAGCACCGCTTGGACGGCCTCTTTGGGTTCCGATGCCGCTTTGAAGCAGAATGCCGTCGTGTCCCTGAAGCTTTCGGACGGCGCTAGCTACGGTTCCGTGGTGGCGGTGCACGAAGAGCATGATGGTACGTGCACGGCAATTCCCACTCAGTACGACCCCACGACGCAGACGATGACGTTCGAAACCGATGGTTTCTCGACGTACGGTATCGCGGCGTCCGACAAGCCCGTCGAATCGTTCGCTCCCGTATATCGCCTTTACAACCCCAACAGCGGCGAGCATTTCTTCACGTGCAGCACTCATGAACGCGAAGCGGTGAGGAACGCTGGCTGGAGTGATGAAAACGTTGCCTGGTATGCACCCGATGTAGAGGGGCAGGAAGTGTATCGCCTGTATAACCCGAACGCCGGCGATCATCACTTCACGACGAGCGCCGAGGAGCGCGACATGCTTGTGGCTGCGGGTTGGAACTACGAGGGCGTCGCCTTCCGTAGCGCCGATGCTAATGGCATTCCCGTGCATCGTCTGTACAACCCCAATCAGCTTGCAGGCAATCACCTGTTCACGACAAGCGAGGACGAGTACTCGATCGTGAAGGGCGTTGGTTGGAATGACGAGGGCGTAGGCTGGTACGCCGCCGACTTCGAAATCGTTAGCGATCCGAAGATGTAACCTCTCTTCTCGCTTTGCTGGGGCCCGTCGATTGACGGGCCCCTTTTTGTGCTGCTCGCGCCCGGTCGGGGTAAGCGCTTGGGGCACCCGCTCCGCTGCTCGCATCCCGCTGTGGGAGGGCCGTGCTGCGCGTTGGCCCTCCCACAGCGGGATGCTCGTGCGCTTCGCTCGTTCATGCGGTTGCTTGCATGGGCTCCTCTGGGCGTTTGCCCAGAGGAGCCCATGCCCGCCCAGCTGAGCTGGGCGTGGAAGAAGGTGGCGTTCACAGTGCCCCTAGTCGCTTACTCCGGCCGGGCGCTGCCTCCTTTGGAGGGGCGCCCGTTGCGAGTGAGTCTCGCTCGCGGAGAGCGGGTATAGGCCTGGCTCCAGCCGCCGTTTCGCGTCGGTTGAAGCCTAAGGACGCCACAAGCCGTTATATTGATTGCGGGTTGGATGGGGCTGCAGCAAAGCCCTCGATTGACGAAGCCTTCCCAAAGGGGAGGCGAGCGAAGCAAGCGCCCCGCCCGGCTTGCAGAATGCCGACCAGCGCGACGCCGCAACTGGCGCACGCTGGGGCTGCGATGCGCAGCAACCCGCGACGGCCAATGCCGCGCCATGGTTGCCCCGTGGGGCACTGTGAACACCAGTTTCCCTTCCGCCCAGCTAAGCTGGGCGAGCGTTCGGGGCTTTCAGGCGGACGGCGTAGCCGGACGCCGCCAAAGCCCCGAACGCCAGTAAAAGCATGAGCGAGCGAAGCGCACGAGCGCTAGTCTTTGCTCCTTGCGGAGCAAAGACCGCGCGAGTAGCGGAGCGGGTGCCCGGCGGGGCCACCATGGCGCGGCATGGTGGGGACGGGGAAGAGGTGAAACAAAAAAGCAGGCCCCAGTGGGACCTGCAGAAGTTCGGTGGCGGAGAGCTGGGGATTCCGGCATCCGCTGGCGCGGATCCCGACCCCTCCCTCGCAGGCTCGGTCGGGCGAATTCCTACGAACGTGCCGCCGGCACGTTCGCTTGACGGAATTCCACCTCATCGGTTCGAATCCCCATACGTGGGCGCGAGAATAAAAAAGCAGGCCCCAGTGGGACCTGCAGAAGTTCGGTGGCGGAGAGCTGGGGATTCGAACCCCAGATACCCTTTTGGGGCATACTCGCTTAGCAGGCGAGCACCTTCGGCCTCTCGGTCAGCTCTCCGCGGATGCGTCTTTGACGCGGTACGCTATGATACCGTGACATTTCCAAACATGCAAGCATTCAAACCGTGTAAAACATACGGTCTGCGCTTTCAGTTATAATCAGGCCAAATTAATTCATAAGCGCATGTAGGAAGGGGTGTTGGATGCTTTCGCGAATCAATGTGCCGCGAATACGCAGCAACAGGGTACTCGCTAGTGACGGTGGTTTTTCCGGGGGCGTATCGCGGCGCAAGTGCGGCGCATTCGCGCTTCTTGCATTTGCTTTCTGCGCCATGCTTCTTGCCTGCTTCGCGCTGCCCGCGCAGGCGCAGGCCAAGGAATACTCCATTCCCAAAGTCGACATCACGGCCGATGCCCAAAGCGATGGCTCGCTGCATGTCGTAGAGCAGCGCACGTTCAGCTTCGACGGGCATTTCACCTGCATCTGGTGGAACATGCGCAGCGGTAGCTTCACGGTGAACGGCGTGCAGATTGGCGAGGTCGACGACAATGGCGACGTCGAGTTCCACGAGATGCCCAGCGTAGGCTTCGACCTTTCGTGGCGCGATGCGGGCGGCCCAGGCTATACGTCCTACTCGGTCGATACGGGCAAGAACACGGTGTACGCGTTCTTCGATGCCACCGACTGCGACGTTGTCATCCAGATCGACTATACGGTGAAGGGCGGAGTCACCCCGTATAAGGATTGCGCCGACCTGTACTGGCAGTACATCGGCACCGACTGGCAGGTCCCCAATGAGAACGTCACCTGCACCATCTCGCTGCCCGTTCCTTCGGGCGCTGCGCCCGTAATCGGCTCCGACGTGTACGCATGGGGTCACGGACCGCTTTCCGGCTCGCTTGCATTCAACGACTCGGCTACCGCGGTTACCTACAAGGTCGATAAGGTATCCCCTGGTGAGTACGCTGAGGCGCGCGTGGTGTTCCCGCGCACCTGGCTCACGAACATCAGCTCCGACGCCTTGGAGGCCACGGGCGACACGGCGTTCCTCGACAGCATTCTGCAGGCCGAGGAGGAATGGGCTGATGCGGCTAACTATCAGCGCATGTACGCCCAGCTGTACCTGCTGTTCTGGGGCGTGCTTTCGTTGGCTCTCATCGTGTGGGGAATCGTTATGTACTTCCGCCACGGCAAGGAGCATAAGCCCACCTTTACCGACGAGTACTGGCGCGACGTACCCAATCGCGACGTGCATCCTGCCGTAATCGGACGCCTGTGGCGCTTCGGCAAGGAAAGCTCCGACGATATCATGGCTACGATCATGCACCTTTCTCATTTGGGCGCCCTGAGCATCGCGAAGGGAACGTACGAGAAGGGCAAGAAAACCGTCGAGGATTATTACATCACCATCGACGACGAAGCTGCGAACAATTTGGGCAATCCCATCGATGCGCAGACCATCAAGCTTCTGCGCACCGTGTCGAAGGGAAAGAACCCGTTCTGGTTGGGCTCCATCCGCGACTTCGGCAAGGAGAAGCCCCAGAAGTTCAGCGATACCGTAGAGGCATGGCAGGGCAAGGTCACGAGCGCCCAGAATGCCGCCGACTACTTCGAGGAAAAGGGCAACACGTGGCAGACGATCATGATTACCGTCGCGTTGGGTTACCCGGCCATCTGCTTCGTCATCGCGATGCTCGTCGAGAATTACATCCCGCTGTTCTTTTCCATCGCCACGGGCGTGGCATTGTTCGGCCTGTCGAATTTCATGACGCGCCGCACGATGAAGGGCCTCGACGACTACATGCGTTGCAAGGCGCTGAGCAAGTGGCTGTGCGAATTCTCCGCGCTCGACGAGCGCCCGCCCACGGACGTGAAGGTGTGGGGCGAGTTCATGGTGTACGCATATCTCTTCGGCGTGGCGAAGGAAGCGCTGGCTCAGCTGCGTAAGGCCGTGCCTCAGATCTTCACGGAAGACGATGAGCGCATGAATGCCAACAGCTGGTACGTGCCGTGGTATGCGATGTATGGCATGTCTCATCGCGGCCAGGATTCGTTCGCGCGTGCATTCGATACCACATGGTCGAACACGCAGAGCGTCGTGAGCTCTGCGCTGTCATCGAGTTCGTCGGGCGGTGGCTTCGGCGGCGGGTTCTCCGGCGGTGGCGGCGGAGGCTTCGGCGGCGGCGGTGGCGGTGCCCGCTAGTTCGCAAGTTCCCGCGTAGTGAGCAGGTTACCTGGGTCGTCGGCGTTGCCGGCGGCCCATTTTTGTGCGCCCTGTTGCTCTTTCCCGTTTTTGCGAGTCGCTCTTTAGGTTTCGCTCTATTGCGCTATAGTACTTTCCATGCACCAATAGCGAAGGGAGCGCGCATGGCAAAGAAAGACAATGTGATTCTTATCGGCATGCCCGGCGCAGGCAAGAGCACGCTGGGAATCGTTGCGGCAAAGATCATCGGCTACGATTTTCTCGACGCCGACCTGCTAATCCAGAAGCAGAGCGACAAGACCCTGCAGAAGATTATCGACGCGATGGGTCCCGACGGGTTCATCCAGGTGGAAAACGAGGTCCTGTGCGGCATTGACGTGCACCGCACCGTCGTTTCCCCCGGTGGCTCGGCCGTGTACTCCGAAGACGCTATGAAGCATCTTTCCGAAATTGGTACCATCGTGTACCTGAAGGTTTCCCTCGAGGAGCTCATGGGGCGCTTGGGCGGCCTGCATGAGCGCGGCGTCGTCATGAAAGATGGCATGGGTGGCCTGGTTGATATCTACGAAGAGCGCATTCCGCTGTACGAAAGGTACGCCGAAGTCACCATCGATATGGATGGCACCACGGTTCGCGAAGCGGCGGCCAAGCTGGTCGATACGCTTTCCATGAGGGGTGCGATTTAGCCCAAGCGGCAGCGCATCCTGCGCGTTCTCTGTGGTAGAATGCCTTGTGCGCCTCCGTAGCTCAGGGGATAGAGCACCGCTCTCCTAAAGCGGGTGTCGTACGTTCGAATCGTATCGGGGGCACCAGGAATACAAAGGCCGAGCGCTTTGCGCCCGGCCTTTTCTGCGTCTGGGGTTTGTCACGAGGCTAGGTGCATTGTCCCGATGGGCTTGCTGGTCTGGGTGACGTGGGGTTGCCGGTCGTAGACTGCTCTCGTTGGTGGTGCCCGCGTGCGTACTTGCGCACCGATACGAAGTTGTAAGAATCGCTTAAGTCTCCTTTGACGATAATGGATGAAGATGGTTTCAGGTCGACGTCGTGGGCCGTGGAAAGAAGCGGTCTGCGTGTTGAGATAGAAAGCTCCAATCTCAAACTCTAGGAGGCTCTTTCATGAAACAGTATCAGCTCTTCATCAATGGCGCGTTCGTGCCCAATGGTTCTCGGGAGATGGCGGATGTCGTCAATCCCGCCACCGAAGAGGTCATCGCTCAGGTCCCGAAAGCTACCGAAGAGGATGTGGCTGCCGCGGTAGATGCCGCGTATGAGGCCCAGAAGGCCTGGGGCAAGCTTCCCGCCGTGGAGCGAGCGAACTATCTGTTTGAACTTGCCCAGCTCGTTGAGGATAATCAGGAGCTTTTCGCCCAGACGAACACCGCCGAAATGGGCAAGCGCATCTGCGAGTCGCGCGATGAAGCAGGTTGGCTTGCCGAGTACCTGCGCTTTTACGCCCGTCAGGCGCGGCACATCAAGGGCGAAATCATCACGTCCGACCGCCCGAATGAAAACATCTTCCTGTACAAGAAGCCCATCGGCGTATGCGCGGGCATCATGCCGTGGAACTTCCCGCTGTTCCTCATTGGGCGCAAGGTTGCGCCTGCGCTGGTAGCCGGCGACACGGTGGTGTTGAAGCCCTCGAGCGACTCGCCCATGGGCTGCTACGAATTCGCCAAACTGGTCGAGCAGAGCTCGCTGCCGGCGGGCGTTATCAACGTGGTGTCGGGAGGCGGCGCCCTGGTGGGCAACGCGCTTTCGGGCAATGAGAAGGTCGCTCTGGTTACCATGACGGGCTCCACTCCGGTGGGCAAGCAGATCATGAAGAAGGCCGCCGACCACGTGGCGCGCGTGTCCCTCGAGCTGGGTGGCAAGGCCCCCGTTATCGTGATGGCCGACTGCGACCTCGACGCCACCATCGAGAACATCTTCAACAGCCGCTTCCTGAACTGCGGTCAGGTGTGCAACGCCGCCGAGCGCGTGTACGTGCAAGCGCCCATCTACGATGAGTTCGTCGCAAAGATGACCGAGCGCATCTCTCGCGCCACGTACGGCGACCCGCTAGACGATAGCGTCGACATGGGCCCCATGGTCAATCGACGCCAGGTGGAAATCGTCATGGACCTGGTGAACAGCGCCAAGGAAGAGGGCGCGAAGATCGTGGTGGGCGGCAATGCTCCTACCGACAAGAAGGGCTATTGGATGGAGCCCACGCTTGTGGTCGACTGCAAGCACGAGATGCGCATCATGACCGAGGAAATCTTCGGGCCCGTGCTGCCCGTCGCCAAGTTCGAAACGCTCGACGAAGCCATCGAGCTGGCAAACGACAGCGCATATGGTCTCACCAGCTCCATTCACACCACCGACCATGACACGGTGATGCGCGCGCTGAATGAAATCAACTTTGGCGAAATCTACGTCAACCGCGAGCACTTCGAGGCGTTCCAAGGGTTCCATGCGGGCGTGCGCCAGTCGGGCCTGGGTGGCGATGATGGCGAGCATGGTCTCGAGGAATTCCTCGAGACGCACGTGGCGTATGTCGACTGGAAATAGCCTGCGTAGTCGACAGTCGTTTCGGAATGGCAAGGCCAGCTGCATGTGCGGCTGGCCTTGTTTTGTGTCTGGAGGCTTCCGATGCGCTATTTGCGCAGTTCGGCGAGCATGTCCTTTAGTTCGCGCGGCACGCGGCGGCTTTCCCGGGCTTTCTGTATCGCCTTGTTGTGCGTCCAGGCATCCAGCTTGTTCGCATGCAGGATGGCGAGCGCTGCGTCGGGCTGCTTCACCAGGGCTTCTGCGATATACCAGGCGCGCATCATGTCGATATAGTACGATCCTGGCTCCGCGGCCACGACGGCATCCATCATGCGCTGCTCGAAGCGATCGTCTAGGAACCAGCGCATAAGCACGCCGATGCCGTAGCGCGTCATGTAAGGCGTATTCTGGCGTTGGCCGCGTTCAATCCAGCCAAGGGCATGCTGGGCGGTCGTCTCGGGCTGTTTGGCGAGCGCTGCGGGGCGAAGCTGGTCGCATGTGGCCCAGTTGTCCACATGGGGCAGGAACGCCTCAAGTTGCTCTACAAGCGCGTCGTAGTCTTTCTGCCGGTTCAAAATGAAGGCATGCAGCTGGTTTTCCTCGAACGTGCGGTGCGGGAGCGCCGCGAGAAAGCGGTCGATATCGGGATGCGCTGCCAGTTCGCGTGCGAGCTTCTTGAGCTCGGGGGTGCGCACGCCAATGACGAGCTCGGGTTCTACGGTGGGAATGAGCGGTCGCATGAACTCCGCGTACTTCTTGTCGGCCAGGCGCGAAATGCGCTCTTCCACCAGCACTTCCATGTCGTTCTTGGCGGGGTCGATGTCGAAGAGGCGGGCGAGTATGTCTTCGAACGCCATGCCGCCGTTGCGCGCCTCGCAGAGCGCTTGCTCCTTTTCGGAACGTGAAAGCCGCTTGAAATGCCACTCCGCGCTCATGGCCGCATGCTTCGACGCGAAACGCGCGCTGGCTTCCAGTTCCACGGGGCGACGGCATTTCGTGTACTTGGCGCCCTGTCCGGCGTTGTGCGTTGCCACGCGCGCCTCGACGTCGGTTGAATAACCGCAGTACAGCGTGCCATCTGCGCAGCGGAGCACGTACGTGTAGTATGTCGGCGTTTCTTCGGCCATGGGCGTATTGTACGCCCCGCGGCCGCGCTTTCACCGCAAGCGCGTCTAATCTCCCATGCCCAGGAAGCGTTGTACTTCGGGCTCGTGCTCCCTTGCAAATAGCTCATCTGCGGAAACGGTGCATCGTAGGCGTCCGTTTAGGATTATGCCGATGCGGTTGGCGAGCGTTTGCGCTTCGCGGAAATCGTGCGTGACGAACACGATGGTGCAGCCGAATCGGCTATGCACGCCTTGCAGCATGCGATACATCGACTGCTTCGTAGTGGGGTCGAGTGCGGAAAAGGGCTCGTCGAGGATGAGAATCTCGGGCTCAAGCACCAGGGCGCGCGCAAGTGCGCAGCGCTGTGCTTCGCCGCCGCTGATAACCCCGGGCAATCGTTCTGCGATGTGCTGGATGCCGAAAAGCTCGAGCATGTGTTGCACGCGCGCCTGCGCTTCCTCACGCGGAACGTTGTGCCGCCTTAGGCCGTATGCGATGTTCTCGCGCGCGGTCATATGGGGGAACAGCGCGTAATCCTGGTACAGAATACCCAGGTGACGCTGCTGGATGGGTAGGCCGTCGATGTCTTTTCCATCCAGCAGGATGCGCCCCTCTTCGATGGGGTATGCCCCGGCGATCGATTCCATGAGCACGGTTTTTCCCGAGCCGGTGGAGCCCAGAAGCGCAAACACCTCGCCAGGATCGATATGCAACTTATCAACGTGAAGGGTGAATTCCCCGCGCGTGACCTGCAAGTTTTCTATGTCTATCGACCCGGGCATCATGCTCCTTTGTGCGGGCGCTTGCGATTGCTCACGCGCGCGGCGTCGACGGGCTTGGTGAGGATGTTCGAGATGACGAGCGTTGCCGCGGAAACGAGGAGCATGATCATCGCCGTGGCCATGGCCGTATCGGTATTGCCCGTTGAAATGGACAGATACACGCTGCCGGGCAGCGTTTCGGTGCGCATGCGCGTTACTCCCACCAGCATGAGCGTCGCGCCGAACTCGCCGATGCCGCGCGCCCAGGTGAGCACGAACGTCGAGATGATGGCGTTGCGGCAGATCGGCAGCAGCACGGTGCGGAATGCCACGAACGAGCTTGCCCCAAGCGTTTTCGCGATGAACTCCATGCGCGGGTTCACGTCACCGAATGCGGTTCGCATCATGCGTATCGAGAACGGTAGGTTCACAATGAGCTGCGCGAACACGATGCCTGCGGGTTGGAAGACCACTGCGAACCCCAGGTCTTTCAGTGCCTTGCCAGCGGGGGAGGAAAACATCAGCAATAGCGCGAACCCCAGGAGGATGTAGGGGAGTGACATCGTGAGCTGCATGAGTGTTTCCGCGACGCGCTTGAAGGGCATGTTCGTGCGCGTGAAGGCGTATGCGGTGGGAAGCGCCAGAAGCAGGCAGAGCGTCGTGGAGATGGTGGAGGTTACGACGCTCATCTGCAGCGAGAAGAGCACTTCGCTCGACGAAACGGCGGTTCCGATATGCTCGATACCGCCTGCGACGATGGTAAGGATCGCGCTTCCGATGAAGAGCAGGGGAATGCAGGCGATGGCAATGCACATCGTACCGAATCGATCTTTGATCCGCCCAGCGTGTTTCCGGGGCGTTTTGGGGTGGCGTCTCATCGCGTGAGGGATGCCGCGCGAAACAGGAGGGAGCGCCTCGCGCGGCGGAGCCGCTTACTTGCCGGCCAGTTCGTAGCCGTACTTCTGCCAGATGCCGTTTGCGGTATCGCCCTGCAGGAAGCTCTCGAACGCGTTGGCGGCTTCCTCGTTGGCAACGGAGGTGAGGCGCGCGGCGGGGATGGTCTTAACGTAGGAGTCCATGTCTGCCGTGTTCAGGATGGTGGCTCCGTTGGCCTTCACGTTTTCCTTCCAGACGATGCCGGCGTCGCCTTCGCCGCCCGCAAGTGCGGTGGCGATCTGCGGGGCGGTCGTGGTGGTGGTAATGGCGCCCTTTGCCTGCAGACCGTCCCAAATGCCCGCATCGCCTAGAGCCTTCTTCGCAATTTTTCCGATGGGCGTGGATTCGGGGTCGCCGATGAGGAGCGTATCGCAATTTGCCAGGTCGGAAAGCGAGGCAATGCCCTTGGGGTTCGCCGTTGGCACGGCAATGACGGGAATGTGCTTCACCAGGCTCGTGCTGGATGCCACGTATTGCTCGATGGGCTTCAGCTCGTCGGCGGAGCCCGCGATGAAGAAGTCGCCTTCCTTCGTGGTGTCGATCTGGGTCTGAATCTGGGCGGCGTTGGCGAAGGTGATGTTCATCTCGCAGCCCGTTTCCGCCTTGAATGCATCGGCGATTTCCTGGAACGGGTCGGTCATGCCAGCGCCGCAGTAGATGGCGAGCGACTTGCCCTCGAGTGACGTGGCGGCAGGGGCGCTGTTCGTATCGCTCCCCGTCGACGCGTTCGAACCGCTGCAGCCCGCGAAGAGCCCGCCGCATGCGAGCGTGGCTGCCGCAATGCCGGAAAGCCTAATCATGTCTCGTCTTGAAAGATTGCCGCCCTTCATGGTGTTCATACTTCCTCCCTAAGCATCTCTGTCCATTCTCGATTATTCCCAAACGAGATTAATCTTGAACAAATATAGCTTTGCTTAAGCCGAAAGTGAACTAGTTTTTTGCGCGCGGCGAAAAATGCTATTTCATCAGCTGTTGCGTGCCGATCCAGTCGCGCGTGCACTCGATGAACGCCTTGGCGGCTAGCGAGGCCTTCTCGTAGCTTCGCACGGCGATGGCCACTTGGCGGTGCATGGGAATCTCGGGCTCGAGCATGGCCAGGTCGAAGGGCATATCACGTAGAAGCAGCTGAGGGAACAGCCCGTAGCCAAGCCCCTGGTTCACCATGGCCATAACGGCGTAGTCGTTGTCGATTTCCATCTTCACGTACGGTTTCACCTTGTGGTTGTCGAACAGCGTGTCCATCTCCGTGTGCGTGTCGTTGCGAACCTTGATGTACGGCTCGTGCTCCATGGCCTCGATCGGGAAGAAGTCGGCGCTGGCGAGCGGATGGTCTTTCGCCACGACGAAGTACATGGGGTCTTGTGCGAGGGGGATGGTGAAGAAGTGCTTCGAGGCAGGCAGCACTAGGAAGCCGCAGTCGTACTCGCCGCGCCAGAGTGACGCCTCCTGCGCGTCTTGCTCCTCGTACACTGCGATGTCGAACTCCACGTTGGGGTGGCTTTCCTGGAATTGCCTGATGATGTGGGGCAGCCAGTGAATGGCGATGCTTGCGAACGCCGAGATGCGCACCGTGCCGCCTTCTACGTGGCGTACGTCGTCGAGGCGCGTTTGCAGGGCGCGTTCGGCGTTGCAAACGTCTTGCACCCAGGGGAGGAGCGCGCGGCCGTCGGGCGTAAGGCGCGCGCCGGCATGGTCGCGGATGAACAGCGAGGTGCCCATTTCCGCTTCCAGGGCGTTCATCATGTAGCTGATGCCCGCCTGCGTGTAGCCAAGTTGCTCGGCTGCGGCTTTGAAGCTGCCCGTTTCCGCGGCCTTCACGAATGCTTCGTACTTCTGATTCATCGTTTTCCCACTTCGTATGCGTAAACCAGCACGTCAAGATGCATATAAGAAAGTCTTGTATATGCTTAGAATACTCTCGATATACTTTTCTTTGCAAGCAAGCTAGTATGTAGTTACTACATAGGCGGCGTATCGCGAGCAGGCATCGTTTGCATAGGTTGCAAGCAGGGAAGGCCCCTGCGGTGGCGAAGCGCGCGCAGAAAGGCGGAGCGGTGTTCAACAAGAGGTGGATATTCATCGGGCTGGTTATCATGCAGACGGCCATCTACGGGATGGGCAACGTCGTCATGAAGATCGCCTACGAGGGTATTTCGCCGCTTTGGTGTGCAGCGCTTCGTTTTGGCATTGCGTTCGCCATCTTCATGCTCGTGTTCGGCCGCAAGGTCGTGCCGATGCTTCGCAACGTGCGCCTGGGCGCCTGGCTGCCCTCGAGCGCTTTCATGGCCGTTAGCTATCTGGCTTGCAGCCTGGCCGTGAACCTCACGAGCGCTACCAACGCCGGGTTCTTCATCGCGCTTCCCATGCTCTTCACGCCAGTGCTGTCGCTCCTTGTTACGGGCAACAAGTTTGGAAAGAGCACCGTGTTCCTGCAGGGCGTGGTTGTGGCAGGCCTGTATCTGCTGTGCTGCAACGGCGGCGCGCTTCAGTTCGGCTGGGGCGAGCTGTTCGGCCTGGCGAGTTCCGCGACCTTCGCGGCATCGCTCGTGTTCGGCGAGCGTGGCCTGGGCGAGGTCGACCCCATTGCACTCTCCACGGCGCAGATCGGCGTAACCTTCGTGGCCGCTCTGGGCGCCGCAATTGCCTTCGAGCCCGTTCCCGCGTTCGAAATCGTGCCCATGGCAAGCTGGGCCTCCATCGCCTTCCTGGGGCTGTTCGGCACCTGCCTGGCTTTCTTCCTGCAGAACTTTGCGCTGGCCCATGTGCCTTCCGCCACCGTATCCGTCATCCTGTGCGCCGAGCCCGTGTTCACGGCGGCTATTAGCGCCGTCGCCCTGGGGGAGGTCCTCACGGGCATGGGGGTGGCTGGAGCGGCGCTTATCGTGGGCTGCACGATGGTTGCTTCTCGCTTGGAGCCCAAGAAGCCCGCACGTGAGCCCGAAGCTCAACCCGAGCTCGAGCCCGCTGCTCATATCGCATAGCTTTCAGCGCGAAACCCATATACGCAAAACGGCCAGCCCGCAAGGACTGGCCGTTTCTCATTTGGTTGCAAGCTCTGGCTTAGTTCGAACCCGAAGAGCCGCCGGAGCTCGAGGAGCCCGACGAGCTGCCGTCGGAAGAGTCGCTCGAGGAACCACTGTTGCCCGAGGAGCTAGACGAGCTAGCAGGGCCGGTGCTGACATAAATCGAAATCGAACTGTCGGAGTTCTTCTTCTGGTCGATGACGATGCCCTTGGCAACGGTGCTGCTGGACTGGTCGACCACGTGCACGTTGAAGTCGCTGAGCTGCGAGAGCGCCTCGGACTGCGTGAGGCCGATGAC
>NZ_JAZZJS010000019.1:0-8666 GCF_056180635.1 Denitrobacterium sp.
CCTTGGGCTCGTTCTGATCAAACCACTGAATTCCGCCACGGGTAAGACCCGTGTTGGTTGCGTTATCGAACGAATAATCCCACTTCGTGCAGCCCGTTGCGTTGAACAAGCGCATGATCATGCCGGCGTTGCCATTCAAGCTTCCCTGAAAGCCGCCGCCACCCTGGTAATAGCTATTGGCAAGCGGCCCATACTGCTTTTCGACTTCGAGCCACTTCTTCGAAATCTCGCTGATGGCCTCGTCCCAGGTGATGCGTTCCCACTCACCAGCGCCGCGGGCGGTGCCCTCAACGCGCTTCATGGGATACTGAACGCGCGCATCGCTATACGTGCGCTGAATACGGCTCCTACCCTTCAGGCAGGTCACGTAGTCGAAATCGGGTCTCGGCAGCATGTGCGCCACGTTGCCCTCGCGCGTGAAAATGCGATACTGGCAGAACGAGCAACTCCAGCCGCACGTGCAGTAGAATTCGCTTCCCTCCGCGCTGGAATCCGCGGCAACGCTAGAGTCTGCCGTCAGATTCTTCATGCCCTTGTTGCCACACGCGGTCAACGAGCCAAGCATGGCGGCTCCCACTGCCGTTGCGCCCGCGCGCTTGATGAAGCTTCGACGGGTACAGTTCTCTCCCATATGCTTCTCCCTCTCCCTCTGGCCGAACGGCCTAATCTCGTCTTGGAACGGTCTCCCGTTCGTTGCGAGAAAGTATACGGGGACGTATAACCCGGTGTTCTCGAGGGGCTTTCAAACGGGAAAAACAATTTCATTCTTGATGGATATCAGGCCATTTCCTCGAGGGCATGCGAAAGGGGAAGCGAAGCATCCCACCCCGCCGGCGTAAGGGAATACAGCCTCTGACGTGCGTCAACGCCACCATTCGACGACTCAACGAGCCCGCATTTCCGCAAGGCCGCCAAGGCCATCGAAACGCGCGACTGGGAGAACGACGTCGCCTGCTGAAGCGCCTTCACCGATTGCGGCCCGTCGGAGATGCGCAGGACCAGAAGCACCCAGCCCGCTGCAGCGCCGCGAAAAGAACAGCCGGCAATGGAACTCGCCTCGGAAAGCGCGCGGTTGAACAGCGCATACCATCGGATCATGCCCCGCGCAGTATCCAAGCCGCACGACTGAACGCACTCGAATGCGACGTTGTCGCCGCGATTGGTGAGCTTGTAGACGACCTTGCGCAGGTCCTCCGCATCGGTGCGCCCCTCGGCAAGCTCGAGGTCCTCGAGCTTGGAAAGGCTGCGCGTGAGCGACGCAGGCGGAATGCCAAGCTTGCGGCAGATGCCGCCAGGCGTATCTCCCTCGCATTCGCGCAGGCAGAGCAGCACCGCGATGTCGCGAAGCCGCAGCGCTCCGCCTGATTGAGAGCACACTTCCTCAACGGCCGCGATATGCCGCTGAATCGTCTCGAACTCGCTATACATGGCCGTTATACGAACCAACCCCTCCGGCGAGTGGCATGAAGGCACATGGGCAGCCCCATGCCTTCATGAACCCCTATGTACAAACATCCCCCGCATGCGGGGGAACCCCACCGAGCACTATAGCACCCCAACCGCTTGGTTACGCGCAGGGCAACGGGTCAAACGAAACGCGGCAACAAAAAAGCGACCCCGTCATAAGACGAGGTCGCTAGCAACGTTTGCAAGCGAAACGCTATTCGAATGCGGGATTGCCTTCCGCGACAAGCGCCTTTTCGGCTTCCAGAATGCTCGTGAATAGGTCGGAAAGCTCCATGCCCATGTATTCCGCGCCGCGGGCGATAACCTCGCGGTCGCAGCCGGCGGCAAAGCTAGCCGTCTTGTACTTCTTCTTGAGCGACTTCAGGTTCATGTCGGTCACCGAATGCGAGGGACGAAGCTTCACGCACGCGTTGATGAGGCCCGAAAGCTCATCGATGGCGTACAGCACGCGTTCCATCTGGTGCTCCGGCGTGGGAAGTGCCGCGTTCACATCGGAATTGTGCGACTGGATGGCACGGGCAACCACGGGATTCACGCCCGCCTCGGCAAGCATTTCAGCAGCGCGCACCGTATGGTCTTCCTCGGTGGGGAACTCTTCCCAGTCGAGGTCGTGCAGCATGCCCACGATTCCCCAGAACTCTTCGTTTTCCGCATCGAACTGACGAGCGTAATAGCGCATGAGGCCTTCCAGCTGCAGGCCATGCAGGATATGGTATTCATCCTGGTTGTGGGCCTTCAGCAGCTCGAGCGCGGCATCGCGCGAGATGCTGGCTTCCAGCTTTTCGCCTGCCTGGGGGGCAGCCGTCTGGGCGGCTTCCAGCGCGGCGCCCGAAAGCTCAGCGGCAGGAGCCTCTTCGGAGGCCGCTTCGGCAACGGGAGCCGTCGCGGCTTCAGAGGCGTCGTCGGCCGGCTTCGCAGCCTGCTTGGCTTCGGGACGCATATGCGGGAACAGCAGCACGTCGCGGATGGACGCCTGGTCGCACAGGAGCATGACCATGCGGTCGATGCCGTAGCCAACGCCACCCGCAGGAGGCATGCCGTATTCCAGCGCGCGAATGTAGTCGGCGTCGTATTCCATGGCCTCGTCGTCGCCGTTCTTCTTGGCTTCTACCTGGGCGGCGAAACGAGATTCCTGATCGACCGGGTCGTTGAGCTCGCTGAACGCATTGGCGTACTCGTGACCAGCGATAACAAGCTCGAAGCGGTCGGTAAGGCGCGGGTCGGACGTCTTGCGCTTGGCGAGCGGGCTCACTTCTACGGGGTAATCGCACACGAACGTGGGGTTCACGATTTCCGCTTCGCAGAGCTCGTCGTACAGCGTGAAGATGAGCTTGCCAGCACCCCAGTCTTCCTGCCATTCCAGATGCTCGGCATCCAGAATCTCGCGCAGATGCTCGACGGGCGTGTCGAGCGAGACTTCCTCGCCCACATGCTCGCTAACCAGGTCGGTCATGGCGGCGGAGCGCCACGTGCCACCCAGCTCGATGGTCTGGCCCTGGTACGTGATGGTATCGCTATCGTTCACTGCAGCGTTTGCGGCGCGGAACACGCCCT
Organism: Denitrobacterium sp.; assembly: GCF_056180635.1. Classification (NCBI taxonomy): domain Bacteria; kingdom Bacillati; phylum Actinomycetota; class Coriobacteriia; order Eggerthellales; family Eggerthellaceae; genus Denitrobacterium; species Denitrobacterium sp. The sequence goes on from NZ_JAZZJS010000019.1 coordinate 3,022, forward strand.
CGGACAGGCGCTTCATGCCCTCGACGTCGCTGAACGCGCAATACGCTTCCATGCTGGTGAATTCGGGGTTGTGCGTGAGGTCCATGCCCTCGTTGCGGAACTGGCGACCAATTTCGAAAACGCGGTCCATACCGCCAACGAGCAGGCGCTTCAGGTGCAGCTCGGTAGCGATGCGCAGATAGCATTCCTGGTCGAGCGCATTGAAGTGCGTGGTGAAGGGCTTGGCGTTAGCGCCACCCAGCGTTTCCTGCAGGATGGGCGTTTCCACTTCCAGATAGCCCTGCTCTTCCATGTAGCGGCGAATGGCGCTGATGATGCGCGAGCGCTTCACGAAAACGGCCTTGGAATCGGGATTCATGACCATGTCGACGTAGCGCTGGCGATAGCGCGTTTCCTTGTCGGTGAGGCCATGGAACTTCTCAGGCAGCGGGCGGATGGACTTGCTCTGCAGCTTCCACGCGTCGATGGCAACGGAAAGCTCGCCGCGCTTGGTGCGCAGCACGCAGCCTTCGGCAACCAGCCAATCGCCCACGTCGAGGTCCTTCAGGGCCTCGAACGATTCCTCGCCCAGTTCGTTGATGCGGCAGAACAGCTGCACATCGCCTTCGCGGTCGCGCAGGACCAGAAACGCAATCTTGCCCTGCAGGCGGCGCGCCATGATGCGGCCGGCAACGCGTACGCGGTCTTCGGTGGACGCGCCATTTTCCAGCTCGGCGTACTGCTTCGCAAGCTCGCCGGTGAGATGGGTGATTTCGATGGCTTCGGAGCCATACGGATTCGAGCCCGCGGCGATGAGCGCCTCGCGCTTGTTCAGGCGCACCTGCCGGGGATCGTCTTCGATGATCGGAGCGTTCTGTTCGGTCATTAGGCCTCTACCTTAACGATCGTCATCTCGCTCACGCGGCCGGTGGGGCCGGTGACCTTGATGTGGTCGCCCTTCTTGCCACCCAGCAGCGCGGAGCCAACGGGGGATTCGTTGCTGATCTTGTTCTTGCGAACGTCGGCCTCGGCGGCGCCAACGATGCTGAAGACGCGCTCGGAGCCGTTCATCTCGACCGTAACGGTGGAACCGATGGAGACGTAGCCCTTGCGAGCACCACCGGCAACGATCGTGGCGTCGGACAGGATGCTGTTGATTTCAGCAATGCGAGCCTCCATCAGGCCCTGCTCGTTCTTGGCGTCGTCGTACTCGGAATTCTCGGAGATGTCGCCGAATTCGCGGGCGACCTTGATGCGCTCGCCGATTTCAGCGCGCTTCTCGTTTTCCAGATACTGCAGCTCTTCCTCGAGCTTCCTCTTGCCTTCTTCGGTGAGAACGGGACTCTGATCTGCCATGATTCTATCCTTTGCTTGCCATTTACTAGGGCCGCGCCTTCGCAACGCGGCCCCAATTCCTACAGTTACTTAGATTTCTTTTCGGAATCGTCTTTGGATTCTTCGCTGGATTCCGTTTCCTCGAGGTTTTCGCCCTTATCGGATGCACCCATACCCTCTCGGAGGTTTTTCATGGTGCGACCGATTGCGCTGCCGAGCTTTGGCAGGTTCTTGGGCCCGAAGATGAGCAGGACCACGACGAGGATGATGATAAGTTCGACTGGACCGAGACCACCGAATTTCATACTGCCTCCCTGATAGTGGGCTCCGATGAGTTCCCCTCGTTCGGAAGAAGGGGATGCCCCATACGGGAACATCCCCTTCGCATTCTTGGTCGGGATGACTGGATTTGAACCAGCGGCCTCTGCGTCCCGAACGCAGCGCTCTACCAAGCTGAGCCACATCCCGTTATGCTGCTTCTGCAGCTCGAATATAGTATCACATGCAAGAAAAAATGAAAGCAGCGCATATCATTTCCGCAATTGGCTCCATCGGGGCACGATAATCGGCCTTTTTCCAGGAGCGCGAAACCCATCTCCAACGCCAAGCGCCCCGCATGCCAGCCCGCGCGAAGCAACGCCAACTCACCCACCACATACCGCGTTTACCCAGTTCAGAGGTTCTCCCCTGTTTTCGGGGAGCATGGATTTCCCTGCCTTTCGGCGATGTGCGCCATCCCGCTGCGACCTATGGTTGCCCCGTTGGGAGCCCACGAATGGACGTGGGCCGGAAACGAGGAGGGAACATGAGTTCTTCTATCAGTAGACGAGACCTGTTCAAATTCGGCGGTCTCACCGCGGCTGGCGCGCTGAGCGCCGGCGCGCTCGCAAGCTGCTCGGGCCCCAAGTCGGCAGCCGAAAAGCCGGCTGCCGCCACGGAGGGCACCTGGCGCACCAAGCCCGAGCCCATCACCAACATCTCCGAAACCGTCGACTGCGACCTCGTTGTGGTGGGCGCAGGCAACGGTGGCCTGATGGGCGCTATGACGGCTCAGGAAAAGGGCTTTAACGTCGTTGTTCTGGAAAAGGCCGGCGCCATCGCCATGGCACGCGAAGCCGTAGGCGCGATCGGCTCCCGCCACTCCAAGGGCTATGAAATCGACAAGGCCAAGCTGTTGAACCACGCGAAGAAGACCCAGTCGGGCGACGTGAACATGGCGCTCTACAAGACCTGGGTAGACAAATCGGGCGAGTTCATGGACTGGCTGGAAGACATCGAGACCCCCAAGGGCATGAGCTTCCCGTTCGAATGGCACGCCCCCACTGGCGAGGAATGCTACTACCCCGCCATGTGCACCAACCCCGTCATGGGCGAATTCATGCCCGAGGGCCCGCAGTACGGCGCATACGCGCATCTGGAAGTCATGCGCGATCTGTTCCTGGAAGCCGGCGGCGTTCTCGAGTTCAACACGCCCGCTCAGCAGCTGGTGCAGGACGCGAATGGCGCGGTAACGGGCGTCATCGCGAAGGACAAGAACAACAGCTACAAGCAGTACAACGCCAGCAAGGGCGTCATCCTGGCCACGGGCGGCTACGGAGCCAACAAGGAAATGATGGAAGACCTGTGCCCCGACTCGCTGAAGTACTGCACGAGTTCCGCCGCCACCACCGAAGAAGGCGACGGCATCCGCATGGCCATCTGGGCCGGCGCGCATCTGGAAAAGGGCGGCGGAGCCATGGTGTGGAACCGCGGCGTGGTTACCGACAACGAGGAAGTGGGTCCTGAGCAGGGCAATCCGCTCTTCCTCCCCGCAAGCCAGCCCTTCCTGCGCGTCAACGTACGCGGCGAGCGCGTCATGAACGAGGACAGCACGTACCCCGAAATCTTCTCGCTTGGCACGCATCAGCCCAAGGGCTTCACCTGGCAGGTCTTCGACGGCACGTACTGGGAAGACATCCAGCGCTTCGACACGTGCGGCTGCAGCCGCCTTACCCCCGCCCCCAATGGCGGTGCATTCAACGCCGACGTGTACGACTGCGAGCCCCTCACGCGCGAGCATCTCGATAGCTTCTGGCTGGCGCCCCGTCTCGAAGATGGCACCCTGAAGAAGTGCGACACGCTGCAGGAACTCGCCCAGACGATGTTCCCCGCCAAGGAAGACCAGGAAACGTTCCTGGCTACCATCGAGCGCTACAACAAGATGATGACGGAAGGCGACACCGACTTCGGCAAGGAAGCGTTCCGCTGCAGCACCGTGGACACGGCCCCCTTCTTCGCCATCCGCACCTCGGGAAACCTTCTGGCAACCACCCATGGCATCGTAACCGACACGTACAGCCGCGCGCTCGACGACAACGGCGACCCCATCAAGGGCCTCTACGTTTGCGGTAACGACCAGGGCGGCTTCTACCCGTACAGCTACCCCAGCAACTTCACCGGCATCAACTGCGGCCGTTGCGGTTGCTTCGGGCGCATTGCGGCTAAGCACGCCTGCGGCATCGAATAAGCGACTCTCCCGATACGGGGGCTCCCCTCCCGCCCCCTTCTACCTAGCGCACCCGCTCTGCAGGCGGGTGCGTTTTTGATGGGGAGGGGTTAATTCGCCAGGTCGAGCAGCTCCTGACGGCTGTGGACGTTGGCCTTCGCGTAGATGTGCTTGACGTGCGTGGCCACCGTCTCGCGCGACACTACGAGCTCGTCGCGGATATATGGAACCGAACGGCCGCGCATGAGCAGCGAGAACACTTCGGTCTCGCGGGGCGTAAGCCCCAACTCGCAAGCGAGTTCCTCGATGCGCGCATCGAGACCATCGACCTTGGCTTCCGCGGGGGCAGCGTCACCGGCAGGGGCAACGACGCGCTTGACTTCCCACGCAATCGCAAAGCTGTCCTTATCGCCCAGCACGTACATCGTCGCCACGGCAAGAAGCACCATGCAGGCGGCGGCAACGGAGGGCACGTTCGCGGCGGCACCAAGCGCTTCCAGTGCGAACATCACGAGCACGCCCGCCAAATCGCCCAGGTGGACGAAGATCCAGCCAAGCGCGTACGATTGCGTGGGCGTAGCCTGGCCACGGGCGGCGAAGCGCGCGAAATACATCTGCGTGATGAGGCAAAACGCAAAGCGGGCGCCCAGTGAAACGCCGAACGCGACGCAGCCTCCAACGGCAGGGCCGAACACGATAAGCGCGGAAAACGCGAGCATCAGCACGGGGCACATCCAGCGATAGAGAAATGCGATGGACAGGCGACGCGGCCCCGTAAGCGACACGAAGCCTATAACGCCCATGAAGGCCAAGCTGAGCATGACCATGACCTGGAACGCGACGCCTTCCACCTTGACTCCCGCGAGCGAGCCAGCAACGCAGGTGAACAGGCAGGCGAAGAACACGCCCCACCCGCTGCGGCCCATCGCGCGCATCGCGCTGAGGGGCCTGCCGCGCAAGGCGTCGTGAGCGCTGGCAAGTGCGTCTTCCTCGACATGCGTATGCAAGTCGGCCGAAGCACGGGAATCGCCGTCATGCGCCCACGCCAACGCGAAGAGCGCGCCCGATATCAGCGGAAACGAAAGCACGAACGCGCAGACGACCCATCCGCTCATGGCGGACGCCGCAAGCACGAGCATGGCCGCGACGATGGCGGAAAGGAGGGCGGATGCCTCAACCTCGTCCTGCGGAAGACCTGCGTACAGCTCGCCCCACAGAACCCACAGCATGCCGCTGCCCGCGCCATTCAGCACGGACCCAACAAGGTACAGATCGAACGACGGCCCCTCGATCACGGAATCGATCGAGAAAAGCAACGTTCCCAACGCGGTAAGCGCGGGAGCCCAGATGCGTGCCCAACGATGCTGGGCAATGGACCCAAAACGGCGTTCGAGCGCCAGAAGCGCCACAAGAACGAGCACGGCAATAGTCACGGGAGCGCAATCGACCATCAAGTGCGGAAGGGGCGCAAGCCCCATATCTTCTCTGCTGGGAACCGCAGAAACCGCCGGCCCCGCATAGAACGAGCAAAACACCCACGCAAGAAGAAAGCCCCAACCCAGTTTCCTGGGCGCGACAAACGACATATATGGCACTACCCCTCCGACCCTCTCGTAGCGTTCCCCCTCATTGTACGCGACCCCAACCGCCCCACAACCCGGATCAGTGAGCTTCGCCGCCAGGCGAAGCGAAAGGGAAGGTTCCCCCGACCCGGAAAGGTGAGTTTTGCCGTAGGCAAAACGAACGAGCGCCATCTGCCCCGACCCGGAACCGCGAGTTTCGCCGCAGGCGAAACGAGAGGGGCGGCCCCACCCCAAGGCGGATCGTAGCCATGTCGTTCTGTGAG
>NZ_JAZZJS010000020.1:0-14192 GCF_056180635.1 Denitrobacterium sp.
ATCATGCTATGGCGATACGACCAGCGGGCCTCGTCATGCGACACCGTAACGACATCGCCTTCGGGCGTAAGGCAGGTTACCTCCTGGGCCACGCCTGCGAATTCGCCATCGTAGGCGCCCGCGTTCATGATGGCGGCACCACCCACCGTGCCGGGAATGCCCGACGCAAATTCGTAACCCGCAAGTCCCGCCTCGCAAGCAGCTTCCGAAATGCGCTCGTTCGTGGCGCCCGCCTGGGCATACACGCAATCGCCTTCCACGCGCACCTCGGAGAAGGGCTCGCCGAATTCCATGACGACGCCGCGCAGGCCCTCATCGGAAACGAGCAGGTTGCTTCCACAGCCAATCACGCGCAGAGGCACGTCGTACGCGCGACATGCGCGCTGCACGGCCTGCGCCTCCTCGACGGAAGCGGGAATGCAGTAGAGGTCGGCAGGGCCGCCAATCTTGAACGTCGTATGAGCGCTCATGGGCTCGTTGGCCAGCAGACGCGATGCGGGAATCGCATCGCGCAGCGCACGCTGCACGCAGGATACGGCGTACGCCTTGGCATCGGCACGCACATCTTCCACGCTAGGTGCCTGCTGGAACTGGTTTATCCGCATGATGGTCTGCACGCTGGCGCCTGCCACGTTCTGCATAAGAACGTCGGGGCGCAGGCTGCCTTCGGGCTTCGCCTGCAGGCAGAACACAAGCAGATTGCCCAGCGCAAATGGTTCGAAGGGCAGGTAGTCGGCAACATGGAACGTGCGCGTCTTGATCTTGCCCTTCTTCTCGCGCGTGACCTCGATGTCTTCGGGAAGCGACAGCTCGCAAGCGGGACCAGCGCATTCCACGGCGTATACGCCAAAGGGATACGCCACGCTCGCGGCGGCGTCCTTGCGCGGGATGTAGCGACACGAGAGCATGGGGAATGCGGATACCGAGGCCTCGTTCAGCGCGCGAAGCGCCTCGTCTTCGGGAACGCGTTCGGTGAGGAATACGTCGAAGATCTCGTGCAGGCCACCCACGCCAACGGGCAACGCACCGCCGAAGGCAATCTTCATGTGAGGCGAGAAGCCGTGCGTGACAGCGAACGACAGGCCCGCGCGGCGCACCGTGCGCTCGAGATAGTGCGTCATATCCAGATGCGAGAGCATGGACACGCGCCCCACCTGGGCGTATTCAACACGCAGGCGATAGAGCACCTCGGGCACGCCGCCCAGTTCCAACGCCGACTTCGGCTGCGGCTTAGCCATGGCGCACCTCCTGCGTTTCAACCTTGATGCCGTAATCGGGGCACAGGCCGCAACCCGTGCAACCCTCGTACGAGCAATCGGGAGTAGTGACTTCCTTCAGCGCGCGCTTGTATTCCAGCTGCAGGTACTTCAGATGCACGCCCGCCGAAATATGCTGCCAGGGAAGCACGTCGCTCAGCGCGAATTCCCTGCGCGCCTGCTTGTCGATATCAATTCCCAGCTCGGCTGCGGCGTCGCGCCACGCATCCTCGCGGAAATGCTCCGTCCACGCATCGTAGCGCGCGCCCTTGCGGAACGCACGTTCCAGCAGGTCGCCGCATTCGCGGCCACCGCGGCTGAGAACGGCCTCGACGAAGCTCGTCGCCGGGTCGTGCCAGCTCACGCTAATGGAGCGGTAATGCACGGAATTGCGCAGCAGGTTCACGCGACGCAGCGCCTCCTCGGGGGGAATCTGCGCGCACCACTGGAAGGGGGTCTGCGCCTTGGGAACGAACAGGGCGCACGAGATGCCAATCTGGATGCGACCGCGCTCCTCGGGCGGCACGACTTCCTTCACGGCATCGTACGCGCGCTGCACCAGGCTGGCGATGCCCTTCACGTCCTCGTCGGTTTCCGTGGGCAGGCCAAGCATGAAGTAGAGCTTGCAGCGGCGCCAACCTTCGCGGAACGCCGCGGTAAGGGCGCCGAACAGGTCTTCCTCGGTGACGTTCTTGTTGATGACGTCGCGCAGGCGCTGCGTGCCCGCTTCGGGAGCGAATGTTAGGCCACCGCGCTTCTCGCCCGCCACCATCTTCGCCATGTCGACGCCGAAGGAGTCGAGACGCTGCGACGGAATGGAGACGCGCACGCCCGTGCCCGCGACCTTGTCGTTCAGGCGCGTGAGGATTTCGGAAATCTGGGAGTGGTCGGTGGTGGAAAGCGACGTGAGGCTCACCTCGTCGTAGCCCGTATGGGCAAGGCCTTCCAGCACGCCCTCGACGATGTTGTCGGCGGAACGCTCGCGCACCGGACGGTACATCATGCCCGCCTGGCAGAAGCGGCAGCCGCGCGTGCAACCGCGCAGCACCTCGGCGCTCAGGCGGTCGTGCACCAAATCGCCAAAGGGAACGATGCATGGCTCCCAGCAGCTCGTCTGCGAAAAGCCCTCGAAGATGCGTCGCTTAACGAGCGCAGGGGCAACATCCTCGGTGGGTTCGACGCAGCGGTCCGCCTCGCGTGCCTCCTCGGCAGAGAGCTCGCGATAGAACAGCGGCACGTAATTGCCCTCGATGCGCGCCAGATCGCGCAGAATCTCGTGGCGGCTCTTCCCCGCCATGCGACCCTCGTGCACGCATGCGAGCGACTCGGGAACGGCCTCTTCGCCTTCGCCGATGCAGATGCAGTCGAAGAACGCGGCGAAGGGTTCGGGATTGCACGTGCAGGGGCCGCCGGCGAGCACGAACGGGTCGCCCTCGGCGCGGTCGGCGGCGCGCAGGGGCACGCCCGCCAGGTCGAGCGTCTCGAGCACGTTGGTGGCGGCAAGCTCGTGCGGGAGCGTGATGCCGATGCAGTCGAATTCCGCCAGGGGTGCACAGCTCTCGAGCGAGAACAGGGGAAGCCCCTCCTCGCGCATGATGTCGCCGAATTCTGCGGCAGGCAGGAACGAGCGCTCGGCCCACATGCCCTCGCGCGCGTTCACGGCATTCACGAGAATGCGGATGGCCTGGTTGGCCTGGCCAAGCTCGTACGTGTCGGGGTACACCATCACGAGCGACGCATCGTTCGGATGCGCGTCGAAGTCATGATGGAGCGAGCCAAACTCGTGGTTGATGTAGCGCACCGGTCGTTCGGCACGCGGAAGGAGACCCCGCAGGCGGGGCCACAGATCGGTCATTGTACGCGGCATTTAACGCTTACCTCCGCGCGAATCGATGAACGAACCTACCATCTGACGGGCAAATTCGTCGGGTTCAATACCCTGCTTGCGACAAAAAGCGAGAACGGTCTCGCGCACTGCGGGCACGGCCTCGCACACGACATGGCCCACGAAGGGCGCTGCGGCGTCGACCGACTTGCGCAGCACGGGCCCGACCTTCTCGGCTGCTTTCACGGCTGCGGGGGCGATTACCTCCGCGCCGACTTCGCGCACCACGGGCGCGACTTGCTTGGCATAGGATACGGCATTCGACGCGGCCTTCCCCGCCGCGCTTACCGCCACATCGGCGATTGCCTGGGCATACGGCTGCACGGTAGCCTGCGCCGAAGACGCAACTTCGCGCACGCGAGAAAGCGCGCCCGCTTCGTCGGGCACCTCGTAGATGCCGTCGGAAAGGCCCTCGAAATAGGCAATGGCGGCGTGGCCCATGGCCTGCGTGGCACCTGCGCCCACGCCCGCGCGGATGATGCCGCCCAGCACGGGGAACGAGCCGATGAGCGAACGCGCAACGGAGCGCGACGCGAAAGCGCCGCCCAACAGCACCGCCAGCTCACGCCAGCGGTCGGTTCCCAGGGGCTGCCCGTAGGCAGCCGCAATTTGCAGCATCATCTTCGCCTGGTTGAGCGTCATGAGGGGCATATCGGCCCCGGGAATGAACCGCACGAGCCCAATGCCCGCATTCTGGATGGACGTGGCGTGCACCGATTCCAGGGAAAGGGGGCGACGCACGAATGCGAACGAAAGCGCGAACGCAAGGCGCTTGGCGCGGAACGTGGAGACGATCCACGCGCCCACGCCCATGAGCATGGTGCGCTCGCGGTCGACCGTGAAGGGATACGGCTCGAGATTGAACTCGTCGTCTGCGGGGAACGCCGCGCCGTCGACCGTTGGATCGGGAGCGACCACATCGCCTTCCAGCAGCGGACAGCCCACGGCCTGGGCGATTTCGCGCACGAGCTCAGGCATATCGGTAACGGTGAGCGCGGGAACACCAGCGCCAATGAGCATCTGGGCGATACCGCCCGTGCGAAGGCCCGTTCCCGCAACGATAACGGCCATGTCGTATTCGGAAGTGATGGAAGGCGCTTCTTCCCAGGGAAGAACATGCACGGTGGCCTGCGACGTCTGGGGCGTGAATGCACGCGTTACGCTATCCCGCAGCGCAGGAGACGACTCGGGGTCGACGAGAATCGCCACGAGCAGTGGCATCGAACGCGCGGTTTCGATATCGGTCGAGGCATCGAGCACCGCCGAGGGGTCGATGGGAAGGTTCATGCATCTCTCCTTCAAACGAGCGCGTACGCTCTATCTGCCGTTATGCGCCCACACCGAGCCGATGAAACCCAGCATGACAAAGTTGACCACCATAAACGAAGAACCATAGCTCATGAACGGCAGAGGAATGCCCGTGATGGGCATGAGTCCGCAGGTCATGCCGATGTTCTCCAAAATCTGAAAGAGCCACATGCCCGACGTGCACATTACGATGAGCGTGCCGAACATGTCGTTGGCATTGTACGCAATACGATAACACACGAAGAGTAGCGCGGCATAAAGGGCGATGAGAAGCAGCGCGCCCGCGAAGCCGAGCTGCTCGGCCAGCACGCAGAAGATGAAGTCGGTGGGCGATTCGGGCAGATAGCCCAGCGTGGACTGCGTAGCATTGCCAAGGCCCTTGCCAAAGAGGCCACCGCTGCCAATGGCGATTTTCGCCTGCGTAAGGTTATAGCCGTCGCCCGTGGGATCGTAGCTATTGTCCATGAACACGAGCAGGCGCGACTTCTGGTAATCCTTCAGAAGGACGTCCTTGCCCGCTATGGAGTCGGCGATGGGGTCGAGGATGAGGATGGCCGCAACCGCAGCCGCCAGAATGCCAAGCGAAATGAGGATGTAGCGCGGGCGCGCTCCGCCCACGATGAGGGCCGTGCCCGCGATGAACAGGTACACCATGCCCGTGCCCAAGTCGGGCTGCGTGAGGATGGCCACAACGGGAACGAGCAGGATGCCAAGCGCCTTCAAGTATTCGCGCGCGCTGCCAAGCTTGCCGCCATAGCGCGAGATGACGCTGGCAGCAAGCAGGATAACCGTGACCTTGGCGAACTCGCCAGGCTGGAAGCGGGCAGGGCCAATCTTCGCCCACGAGTCGGCGCCGTTCACGGAAAGGCCCACGCCCGGAATGTGCGGCATGAGGATGAGCGCCAGGTTGATGCACAGGAAGAGCACCATGAAATGCGACAGCTGATGGTAGTCGTACCTGAAGAGCAGAAGCATGAGCACGGCACCCACGAGCACGCCGCTCAGCTGGCGCGAGAAGTTGTACGCCTCGTTGCTGACGGTGGCAGTGTACACCACGATGAGGCCATACGTCACCAAAGCCGCAACCACCACGATGAGCGTGGGGTTCACGAACTTGAAGCGCGACGGACGCGTTGCCGCGGCGATCCTGGCATTCGGCGACTTCACCGAATCGATTTGCTGCATGCGCTGCACGTTGCTCATAGGCTAATCACCTCGCGCCGAAGACGTATCGACACTGCTGGATTCCACCACGGAGTACGAACCGGTAACAGGACCCATGGAATCGGCCGTAAGCGAGCCCTCATCGTAGGCGATGGCGGCCTGCAGCACTTCCGAAACGATGGGGATACAGTTGTTCGCAGCGGAAACGCCCTGCTCGGCAAGGCACGCGCAGACGTACTTCGGGTTGTCGTAGGGCGCGTAGCAGCAGAACCACGAGTAGTCCTTCTTGCCCGAAACCTCGGCGGTACCCGTCTTGCCGGCCATCTCGAAGTTCGCGCCCGAGAAGTAGTTCGTATCGTAGTTGTTCAGGGTCATCACCTTGCGCAGGCCCTCGCGCACGGTCTTGATGTGCTCTTCCTTCATGTTGGGCTGGGCGATGACTTCGGGCTCGTACTTCAGCACCGTCTCGCCCAGGGAATTGCGCACCTCGCGCAGCACATGCGGGCGATACACCTTGCCCGTGGCGATGCCGCAGTACGCGGCAGCGTTCTGCAGGGGCGTGATGAGCACGTAGCCCTGGCCAATCGCCATGTTCGTCATGTCGCCGCCCTGCCAAACGGCCTCTTCGGGGGCGTCCTTGAAGTAATCGCTCTTCCATGCGGGCGTGGGAACGCGGCCCGCGGCCTCGCCCGAAAGGTCGATGCCTGTCTTGGCGCCGAAGCCGAATTCCGAAATGTAATCCTGCATGGCCGTTTCGGAAAGCGAACCCGACTCGTAGAAGTTCTTCGCAATCTCGTAGAACACGACGTCGCAGGAGTTCGCGATGCCGTCGATAAGATCGAGCGTGCCATGGCCCGACGTCTTCCAGCACTTCTGCGCATAGCTGCTGCCGAAGCCCGTCCACGTGCCGGTGCAGGTCCAACTGCTGCTGGAGCTGGCAACGCCATTCGTGAGCGCGGCCATGGAAGTGAACGCCTTGAACGTGGATGCCGCGGGGTACGTGCCGGCAACGGCGCGGTCCATGAGCGGGTAATGCGACTCTTCGGTGTTGAAGTCGTCCCACATGTCCTGCGAAATGCCGCCGATGAAGCTTTCGGGCGTGAACGTAGGGTAGCTGGCCATGGCCACCACTTCCCCGTTCGTGGCGTCGAGGCACACGACGGCGCCGCCCGTGGCGTTCGCGGAACCGAGCTTGCCATTGGGGGCCAGGTACTCGCGCAATGCGTCGTCGGCCACCTTCTGAACGGGGCCGCGAATGGTGAGGTAGATGTCGTTGCCGCGCAGCGGGTCGGTTTCGCTCACCACCGACTGCACGTTGCCCTGCGCGTCGGTGAGCAGGGTGCGCGTGCCATGGTCGCCCGCGAGCACGTTCTCGTACGTGTATTCCACGCCGCTCTTGCCCACCGAGTCGCCCGACTGCAGGTTCTGGCCGGCGGTCTCGTTCTGGAAGTCGTCGGAGGAAGCGGTGCCCGTATAGCCCAGGATGTGGGCGGCCAGGGCGCCGTACGGATACGAGCGCGACGTGCGCATCTCGCACGTGACGTTGGGAAATGCCGAAGCGTGTTCGCTGATGAACGCGATGTTGCGCAGCGTGACGTCGCTTGCCACGACGCGCATGCTCTGCGCACCCGACGTGCTGTCGAGGATGCGCTGGCGCACCACCTGAAACGGAATGCCCAGAAGCGCGGAAAGGCGACGAACCGTATCGTAGTCGTCGGCCACGTCGGAAGATGCGAGCACCGTGTAGTTCGAGCGGTTGCTCACCAGGGCCAGGCCGTCGCAGTCGTAGATGACGCCACGCGGAGCGGGCGTGTACACCGTGGAATAGAGGTTCTTCGACGCCTGACTCGAATAGTCGTCGGACTGCAGCACCTGCATGCTGAAGAGCTTGGCGATGAGCGCGCCAAACACGCTGGCGGCCAGGATGCCCATGGCGACGAAGCGGTTCGCAATCGCCTCGCCCGTGGTGCCGCTCGCGGTTTTCGTAGACGAGACCTGCGTATGGCCCGAAGCTCCGAATGCCGTCTTGTGCTTTTCGGGCGCAACGCCATACGTGTCGATGGAGTGGATCTCGCGCGAGGTGGCAACCTTATCGCGCGAACGCTTTCCCATGCCGCGCATCACCAGTATGGCGACGACGACGATAACGACCAGCGTGACTATGCCCGCGATGATAGCTGCAACCACGGCATACCCCTAGCGCAAATGGGAAGCGGTAACGGACTTCATCTCCAGCTGGGAGTTAGCGAGGAGGCGAGAGAGGAACGGATACATGATAAGGCCCACCACGCAATCGTAGAGCGCGCAGGGAACGGCGCGGTATGCGAATGCCTCGATGGGGTTCAGGCTGCTGGAAAGGCCCAGCAGGAACGCCGCGTACAGCACGTCGACGACGAGCGCGAAGAGCATGAGGATGATGAGGGGCATGAGCACCGAGCCGTTGGCGAAGGTTGCATGGGCACGCGACGCGAAAAACGACGCAAGAACCAGCAGAAACGCCAGCGAGCCCACGGGGCCATAGCCCAGAAGGTCGCTGAGGAAGCCCAGCACGAATGCGATGATGAGCACCGAGTCGTCGGCGAAGAGCATGGCCACAACCAGGGTATACACCAGCAGGAAGTTAGGCATCACCTGGAAGATCGCGATGTTCGGGGCCACGACGATCTGCAGGAAGACCGCGATGACGGCGCCGATAATGCTGATTTTCGTTTCGCGTTGCATCGAGCCTCCTATTCGCCGCTCGAGGACGTATTGGACGAAGTGGACGAGCTGCTCGAAGAGCTCTGGGCCGCCGCGCCTTCGGAATTCATGGCGGTAACCACCATGACCTCCTCGAGGGATCCCGTGGTGTCGTTCGGCTCCACGATAATGGTGCGGTCGTTGTCGCTCGCGTTGCCATCGACCTTCACCACCGTGCCGATGATGATGCCGCGGTAGTACCCGCCGCCCAGGCCAGACGTGATAACGACGTCGCCCTTCTTCACTTCCACGTTGCTGGCAACGTCTTCAAGGTAGAGCAGGCCGTCGAACGAGCCCTTGAGGATGCCCTCCGCGCGGTTCGACTGGATCATGGCCGCCACGCCCGTTTGCGGGTCGGCGAGAAGACGCACTTCGGCTGTGTTTTCCGTTGCGGAAATGACCTGGCCCACCAGGCCGCTGTCGCCGATGACGGGCAGGCCCGCGCGCACGCCGCTCGACGTGCCGGAGTCGATGGTGACAACCTGGTTCCAGGAATCGGAGGAACGCGAGAGCACGCGGCAAGTTACGCCTTCCATGCTGTACTGGTCGGCCACGTTCATGAGGTCTTGCAGGCGCTGCGCTTCCTGACGGTATTCCTCGAGCTCGGAAATCGTCTGGCGCAGTTGCTGGTTCTCTTCCGTGAGCGCAGTGACCGTATCGGCCTTCGTGGCGTCGGTGATGCTATCGGACGTGGTGTCTTCCGCCGCGGAGATGGTGGCGCTCACCACCTTCAGGGGCGTGAAGACGCTCGAAACGCCACCCTGCACCTTGTGGAGGAACCCGTCGGACCCCTCGCGCGCGTACATGGTGACGCTTGCGAGGGAAATGACCAGCAGGACGATGAGCACAAGGTAGGGGCGCATCGCCGAGGGATCCTGTTTGAAATTCAAAGGCATACCGAAAAGCGCGCCTTACCTAGAGCGCATGAGGGTTTGCTTGAGCGCCGTGGGCGTTTCCAGAACCTTCAGGCAGCCCATAACGACGTTGGTGAGGGCCGTTTCGCTAACCCAAACGGGAATTTCCAGCTCGCGGGCCAGGTACTGGTCGAGGCCGGAAAGAAGGCCGCCACCGCCGGTGAGCAGGATGCCGTTCTGGATGATGTCGCTGGCGAGGTCGGGGTTCGTCTTCTTGAACGTTTCCTTGATGTGGAGCACCATTTCGTCGCAGGAAGCCTGCAGCGAAGCGCGCACGTCTTCCGACTGAATGGTGACTTCCTTGGGCTGTTCGGTGAGGACGTCCTGACCGGAAATGATCATGTCGCGCTCGCGGCCGTCTTCGAACGGCAGAATGGAGCCAATCTTGATCTTGATGACTTCCGCCGTGCGCTCGCCAATCTTGATGCCCAGCAAATCGCGCAGGTACATCGCGATGGCTTCGTCCATGCGGTTACCCGCAAGACGCAGCGACGAGGACGTGACGATACCGCCCAGCGAGATGACGGCGACTTCGGTGGTGCCACCGCCGATGTCGACGACCATGGAGCCCGTGGGCTCGGTTACGGGCAGGTCGGCACCCATGGCTGCGGCCATGGGCTCTTCGATGAGGTATGCCTGACGTGCGCCAGCCTGAATGGTGGCTTCGAAAACCGCGCGCTTTTCAACGCTCGTGGCACCGCAGGGGATGCACACGACGATGCGGGGCTTGGGCTGCCAGGGATACTTGCGCTCGACCGCCTTGTTGATGAACGCGGAGAGCATGGCCTCGGTGACATCGTAGTCGGCGATAACGCCGTCATGCAGCGGATGTTCAGCCGAAAACGCATCGGGGGTATGGTTGATCATGTTCTTTGCTTCATGACCAACGGCGAGAACGCGGTGCGTGCTCTTCTCTATTGCAACAACCGACGGTTCGTTGATAACGATGCCTTCGCCCGTGATGGCAACCAGCGTGTTAGCGGTGCCCAGGTCGATTGCCATATCGTACGATGATCCCGCCGAGTTGAACCAATCCATAAACGACATAAAGGCAGTCCTTCATACTCGGAATTTCCAAATGCAAATGGTATCACAGCCGCGGTACGCGCCACGTAAATTCATATGCGAACTATAATGCATTCCCGCTGATGCGGCCCCGCGCGCGAACCGCAATGCGCGCTCGTTCGGCAAACGACTTCGCGCTCCCCCGCCCGCGCTGCGCCCATGCGCATGCGACAACCCCGAAAAACAAAAAGGCCGGCTCCGAAGAGCCGGCCCGCATGCGCTTCAGCAATTAGTTGAAGAAGATGCCGATTTCGCGCTCGGCGGACTCGGGAGAGTCGGAGCCATGGATGACGTTTTCGTCCATGATCAGGCCGAAGTCGCCACGGATGGTGCCAGGGGCAGCCTCGGCGGGGTTGGTGGCGCCCATGAGGGTGCGAACCTTGGCAACGGCGCCTTCGCCGGAAACGACCATCTTCACCACGGGACCGCTGGTGATGTAGGAGATGAGGCCCTCGTAGAAGGGCTTGCCCTCATGCTCGGCGTAGTTGGCCTGAGCCTGCTCCAGCGTGACCATGCCCAGCTCCATGCGCTCGACAACGAGGCCGGCACGCTCGAAACGGTTCACGATTTCGCCGATGTGGCCGTTGCGGACGCCGTCGGGCTTGATCATGGTGTAAGTCTTCTGTACTGCCATCAATAATCCTTTCTTTCCTGATAGCACTGCTAACGATTAGTTCTGACTCGCAAAGTAGAGTTCGATGTTGGAAACCTTCCAGCCGATGCCGTCGCGCGACAAGGTGATCTTGTACTGCACGTCGCCGCCTTCGGCGGTGTTGGCCGTGGCATACACCACGCTGGAGTTCATGGAAAGCTCCTGGCCGTCGATGGTGATATCGGAATCCTGCACGACGGGGTCGAGCATCTTCTCGACCTTTTCCGAGGAAAGGTCGGAGGAGAACACGGAAGAGGAGCTGCTGGGGTCGGCGAAGAGCTGCTTCACCACGGTGTCCTGCATGGGATAGCCGTAGCCCTGCGAATAGGCGAACACGCCAGCGCCGGCGGCAAGCACCAGCACGACGATGAACGCGACGAGCAGCTTCAGGCCCACGTTGCGACGCTTGCGGTCTTGCTTGGCCACGCCGCGGCTCCACTGCTCGATTTCCTCTTCGGTGGCGTTGAAGAAACGCTCATCGCCCGAGTTGTACTTATCGGAGACGCCATAGCTGTCGGCGTAGTAGTACGGGTTCTGGGCGGCAGCGGCCATATCGGTTTCGTGGTAGATGGGCGCGCCATCGCCGGGAACGTCGAGGCCCGACATGTCGGCCGTTGCGGCAGGGTCGTCTTCCACGGCGGCAAGCACCTGCGTGCCCTGAGCCACCTGGCCGATTGCGCGCTGGTAATCGACGCTTGCGGCATCGTTGAGGAAGTACGTCTTGTCGGCGAGAGCCTCCTCGAACGCGTTAACGGCCTGCTGGAACTGACCGGTGGCCGTGTAGGCCTGGCCCATGTTCGCGTAGAGCTTATTGCGCGTGGCGGTGTTCATGTCGAACTGCAGCGCGCTTTCGTACGACGCGACGGCGTCGGCCGGACGGTCGAGCGCCATGAAGCAGATGCCCAAGTTCAGCAGGGCCTGCGCCGGGTTCGGGTTCGCCTCGTCGAGCGCGGCGGAACGGAATGCCGAGCCCGCCTCGGCAGACTTGCCGAGCTTGAGGTAGGCCTTGCCCATGCCGGCGTATGCCTTGTACACCGAATCGTACTTGGCGTCGGAAACGGCGATTTCGAAATGCTTGACGGCGTTTTCGTAATCGTGAAGCGCGGCATACGAATTGCCCAGATTGCAGTTCACGGCGCCGATGCCCTCGTAGGAGTTATCGGCCGTGGCCTGCGTGTAGGCATGAATGGCTTCCTCGTAGTCGTGAAGCTTCATGAGGCAGTTGCCAATCTGGTGATACAGCAGGCCCAGTTCGCCTTCCGCTACGTCCTCGCCATCGCTTAAGCCCTGCAGGCACTGGGTGAAACCTTCGAGTGCGGAAACGTAATCGTTAACGCCGTAGGCTTCGCGTGCCCTCTGGAATAAGACGTTGTTCATAATGCCGATCTGTCCTCTCGTGCCGAATGACGTACAAGCGCTTTCGCTTGGCTAGGCATTCGCGCCTTCGATGGTAATGTGCTCGATGACATCGCCCACGCACAGCTGGGCAATGACTTCCTTACCCTCGATCGTCTGGCCGAACACGGTGTAGTTCGGGTCGAGGAAGTGCTGGGCGCCCAGGCACAGGTAGAACTGGGAGCCAGCGGAGTTCGGGTCCTGGGAGCGGGCCATGGCCAGCGCGCCATCTTCGTGCGAGTTGTTCGGGTTCGTGGTGAACTCCTCGCGGATGGTGTAGCCAGGGCCGCCCGTGCCAAGGCCGCCGAACGGGTTATTGGCGGCCATCTGCACCTGTGCGGTGTCGAGGTCGCGCGTGTTGGGGTCGCCGCCCTGAATGACGAAATTCGGGACGTAGCGATGGAACTTCAGGTTGTCGTAGAAGCCCTTCTGGGAAAGCTCTACGAAATTGCCCACGTGGATGGGAGCGTCGTTGCCCGCGAGCTGCACCTTGATGGTGCCCTTGGACGTTTCGATGACGGCGATTTCGTTTCCATTGGGCTTATAAGCCGGAGTGTACTGCGCCATGTGCGCTCCCTTCCGAAATGACTAGCGAATGCGTATGCACCCGAAAAACACTGGTGCCCTCGACAGGATTCGAACCTGCGACTTTCTGCTCCGGAGGCAGACGCTCTATCCCCTGAGCTACGAGGGCGCATACACGATTTGTGATTATACGCTATCTTCCCTGTTTATCATCCCATGCACATTTGAACTGCATAGCCTCTTGGTAACATGGCCCCATCGACAACAGAAGGAAGCACATGCAAACGAAACTGCACATAGAAGCGCTTGCGTACGGCAGCGCCGCCATCGCGCGCGACGAAAACGGGCGCGCCGTATTCGTGGAAGGCGCCGCCCCGGGCGACGTGGCCCTCGTGGAAATCGACGAGGAACGCAAGTCGTTCGCGCGCGGCCATGTGGCCGAGCTGCTGGAAGCCGGTGAAGCGCGCGTGGCGCCCACCTGCCCCCTGGCGGGAACGTGCGGCGGCTGCTCGTGGCAGCACGTCGCCTACGACGCCCAGCTCGCTGCGAAACGCGCGAACATCGTCTCGCAGCTTCGACGCACCGCGCACTTCGACGCGATCGAGGCCGAATCGCTCGTTGCCGCCTGCGTGCCGTCGAAACGTCAGATGGGCTACAGGAACAAGCTGGAAATGGCCTGCGAGAACGACGCCCATGGGCACCTGCAGCTGGGATTCCGCAAGCCGGGCTCGCACGAGCTCTGCCGCGCCGATTCCTGCCCGCTCGCCCACCGCACCATCGAGAAGGCCCCCAAGGCCCTGCGCGGCGCGTTGCGCTACCTGCAGGGGTCGGGCGACCTGGGCATCTACCGCGTAGGCGTGCGCAGCAGCCTGCGCACGAAGGACACGGAAATCGCGCTCTGGACGAAACCGGGCCGCTTCCCCCGCGCCGCCGCGGCAAAGACGCTCGCCAGCACGCTGAAGGCCACGAGCATCGTGCGCGTCATGGCCGACGAAGGGTCCGCACGCGCCGTGAAGGGCGTGGAAGTGCTTGCCGGCAAGGGCCACTGGACGGAAGACCTCTGTGGATTCACGTACCGCGCCAGCGCACCCAGCTTCTTCCAGGTGAACACCGCGCAGGCGGAAAAGCTCGTGGAACTTGCGCTCGACGGGCTGCAGGCTAGCGAAACCGACCGCATCGCCGACCTGTATTGCGGCGTGGGCACGTTCACGCTGCCCCTGGCCGAGCGCTGTGGCGACGTGCTGGCCGTGGAAAGCGCCGGCTCGAGCGTGCGCGACCTGCAAGTCGGA
>NZ_JAZZJS010000021.1:0-1720 GCF_056180635.1 Denitrobacterium sp.
GATACACCTTGTTATCCGGGTCATCCATCAGCGTGACGCCCGGGAACGCCTCGAATGCCTCGCGTGCCGCCTCCACCGAAATCGGCTCGGCAAACTCGACGTTCACGGCCTCGGCATGGCAACGCAGCGACGGCACGCGCACGCACGTCGGAGCGACGGCGATGTCGGCATGGAAGATCTTCTTGGTCTCCACGACCATCTTCCACTCCTCCTTCGTCGAACCGTCTTCCAGGAACACATCGATATGCGGGATGCAGTTGAACGCGATTTGGTGCGCGAAGGCCTTCACGGTGAGCTCGTTGCCGCGCTTGCCGTCCAAGAACTCGCGCGTCTGGTCATACAGCTCGGCCATGGCCGGTGCGCCCGCACCGCTGGCTGCCTGATAGGAGGAAACCACCACGCGCTTCACGGGCGCCACGTCGTGCAGCGCCTTCAGCGGAAGCGACATGATGATGGTCGTGCAATTGGGATTGGCGATCACGCCGTTGTGCCAGCTGATGTCACCGGGATTCACCTCGGGCACGATCAGCGGAACGTCGTCTTCCATGCGGAACGCGCTGGAATTGTCGATCATGACAGCACCCGCGGCCACCACGGCCTCGCGCATCTGCTTGGACACGCCCGCGCCAGCGCTGAACAAGGCGATGTCAACGCCCTCGAAAGACTCAGGGGTCATTTCCTGCACGGTCAGCTCGCCCGCAGGCACCTGGCCGCAACCGGCGAACTCGATCTTCTTCCCCGCAGAGCGCGCAGAAGCCAACGCACGCACTTCTGCAGCAGGGAAATCCAGATCGTGAAGCACGTTCATGAACTCCTGGCCCACCGCGCCGGTAGCACCGGCAACCGCAACGACGGGATGGGCGGGAATCGCTTTCGTCCAAGCCATAACTCTTACGTCCTTTTCTCGCGTTAGTCACATTGGCTCCGCATGTGCATCATCGCGATGCGGCGGTTTCGCAGCGCTTTCTTGCCCTGCATCGGTGCCATTATAGACACAGCATTTTACGAGACCGTTTCAGAAGCGAGCAAGCGCGCCATATCGCCCGCAAACCGCACGAAATGCCGTGCAAGTTTATGCTTTTCGTGCCGTTTGGCCACCGTCTTGATGCATTACGCGTCCCGGCGTTATCCTTCAATCGCCGCATCCCCTTACCAGGAAGCGCGGCGATGCGCATTCGCAGTCAGCATCGGAAGGCGAGGTTTCATGCCCTCGATCATCACGCACCACTTCTTCGCAGAGGATGCCTATCAGCGCTTTGAAAGCCTGATCGGCGATTCGGCGAATGAGCGCGATGCCTTCCATCTGGGAAGCCAAGGGCCCGACCCGCTGTTCTTCACGGTGCTCGCGCCGTCCATAGCCAAGTATCACGCACTCGGCGTTGCCATGCATCACGAAAAGCCGAGCGAGCTGCTCGTCGCGCTCAAGCAATCCCTCACCACCCTGCCTGAAGAGGATCGCGCGATCGGACGCGCCTACGCGTTGGGCTTTCTGTGCCACTACCTGCTCGATTCCATCGTGCATCCCCTGGTTTACTCGCAGCAGCTCGCGTACTGCTCGGCAGGCGAGCCGGATTTGGAAGACACGGACGCGCACGAGGTCCATGCAACCATCGAAAGCGAGCTCGATGAGGCGATGCTCTATCGGCGAACCGGCACGACCATCAGGGATTTCTCTCCCGAAAAGGAGGCGCTTCGCGCGAGCGGGCACGTGCTCCAGGTG
>NZ_JAZZJS010000022.1:0-23581 GCF_056180635.1 Denitrobacterium sp.
CCACTGGCTGTTCAGGAAGGTAAAAGCGCCAACGGCCCCTACGGCAGCCAATACCAGAACAGCCAGTGCAATTTTGAACGGCAGCGGAACCAGAATGGGCCGCGCCGAAATGATGATGCACGGCGTTTCGCCTTCGCCATCGGGAAGCTCCCTGAAATGGACCTCGCCATCGTCCTGCGTGACATACGCGGTGGCATGCGACTGCTTTACGTCGGCCCCCTCGGCAGCGGCCTTCGCCTTCTTGCCCTTGAGGGGTTTGAACGAGCCCTTGACCTTGAAGCCAGTGCCGGGCACCTCCTCGAGGTGCTGCTTGCCCTTGTCGTCGAGGTACAGCTTACCCGGCTTGAACTCCACCATGAAACGGCATGCGCGCAGCACGCCGGTGACGTCTATCTCGCATGCATTGAAATGCGCGTGGTCGGCCGAGACCTCGACAAAGGACTTCCCCTTGAAGGGAACTGAGAGAATATTGATATTTCCGGTCGTTTCAGACACGGCTCCCCCTTCGCTGGACTTCGCTTACCCCAAACCGCACAAGGCACACACCCGACGAAATAGCCCAGGAATGGTACTAATTTTATCACATTTGGTGCTATGCCTCGAAACGGCTGGTAAACGGTAAAATAACAAAACCCAATTCCCCAGGTGGGAATTGGGTTTTGGGGGAGAAACCGGGAAAACGCGCGTTATGCGAGCATGCGCCCCGCATCTTTGGCAGCCTGGGCCTTATCGAAGTTGCCACCCGTTGCGGCGTTCAGGGCGCCCATGACTTTGCCCATGTCGCGCTTGGTTTCCGCGCCAAGATCGGCAATCGTTTTCTCAACGAGCGCCGTGAGCTCTTCGCCCGAAAGCTGCGCGGGAAGAAGGTCGTTCAGAATCTCGACCTGACGCTGCAGGTTCTGCGTGCGCTCTTCGTCGGTGCCGGCCTTCTGCGAACCCTCGAGCGTCTCGCCCGTCTGCTTGATGAGGCGCTTGATCATCGTGGTGACGTCTTCATCGGTGATGTCGCGACGCTCGTTGACCTCGATGTCCTTCAGCTCGCCATGAACCTGACGAAGAATGGAGAGACGCACCTTGTCGCGGGCGCGCATGGCATCTTTGATCTGGTCTTTCAGCTCGTCGTAGTTCATGGAATGCTCCTTTTCGATTTGACTTGCCATCTATAGTAGACCCGAATCGTGAACATGGGATGCAGATTCGCGTCCAATATGCGCATGACTTGGCAAAACGGCGCCCTCCTGCCCTTGACGCAAAAAGGCGGCCCGCCATCCAGCGAGCCGCCCATGCGATGAGAACGTTACGCTACAGGGACATGCCCAGCGCGAGCGCCTTCTGGTTCGGGGCGAGAAGCTTCTGCTTACGAGGTGGAATGACCTTCGTGAGCGCTTCCTCGATGCTCTCCTGCTTGCAGAAATGCGTTTCCGCGAACAGCTTGCCCGTGAGGATGACGTTCGAGAGCGTCTTGAAGCCGTTTTCCTCGGCCAGCTGCGTGCTGGGAATGGGGAAAATGCGCACGTCGTCGCGCTGCGGGATGTCGGGCACGAGCGTGGTGTCGACCAGCACCAGGCCACCGGGCACAACGGCATCGATGAACTTGTACACGCTAGGCTGGTTCATGGCAATGAGCACGTCGGGCTCGGTTACGAGCGGGCTGCCGATGGGCTCATCAGAAAGGCACACGCTGCAATTCGCCGTGCCGCC
Organism: Denitrobacterium sp.; assembly: GCF_056180635.1. Classification (NCBI taxonomy): domain Bacteria; kingdom Bacillati; phylum Actinomycetota; class Coriobacteriia; order Eggerthellales; family Eggerthellaceae; genus Denitrobacterium; species Denitrobacterium sp. The sequence goes on from NZ_JAZZJS010000022.1 coordinate 1,702, forward strand.
GCGCATTTCGGGGCCGTAGCTGGGCAGCCAGGAAATCTCGCGACCCTCGATGAGGCCGGCCTGGGCGATGATCTTGCCCGCGAAGAGCAGGCCCTGTCCGCCGAAGCCGGCGAGAATGATGTTCAGATCCTTCGCCATGGGTTTACGCCTCCTTCTGCGCGATGGGGCATTCCGCGGCACGCGCTGCGGCAGCCTCGCGGATGCTGGGATAGCCATCGGCAACGACGTCTTTGTACACGCCCAGCGGATAGTACGGGAGCATGTTCTCGCGCATCCACTCGAACGATTCCTGAGGCGTAAGACCCCAGTTCGTGGAGCAGGTGCCCACGACTTCGACGAGCGTGTAGCCGCGGCCTTCCATCTGGTAGGTGAACGCCTTCTCGATGGCCTTCTTCGCCTTGCGAACGTGCGCCGGCGTATCGACCGTGACGCGCTCGAGGTAGGCAACGCCGTCGAGGTCCTTCAACAACTCGCAGACGCGGATGGGATAGCCCGCGCTGGTAACGTCGCGACCATACGGCGACGTCTGCGTGATCTGGTTCGGCAGGCTGGTGGGGGCCATCTGGCCGCCCGTCATGCCGTAGATTGCGTTGTTGTAGAAGATGACGGTGATGTTCTCGCCACGCGTGGCGGCATGCACGGTTTCGGCCATGCCGATGCTGGCCAGGTCGCCGTCGCCCTGGTAGCTGAACACCAGGTTGCCGGGATGCACGCGCTTCACGGCGGTTGCCACCGCGGGTGCGCGACCGTGCGCCGCCTCGATCATGTCGCAGCCAAAGTAGTCGTAGGCCATGACGGAGCATCCCACGGGAGCCACGCCCACGGCCTTGCCCGCAAGGTCCATCTTGTCCATGGCCTCGGCCACAAGACGGTGCACGATGCCATGGGGGCAGCCCGGGCAGTAGTGGAAAGGCACGGGCAGAAGCGACTCGGGTCGCTGGAACTTGATGGTCTTTTCCTGCGTCATACGCTACTCACCTGCCTGTTCAGCCATCTTGCGAATGGCGTCGAGAACTTCCGCCGGAGACGGAATCATGCCGCCGGTGCGGCCGAAGAACGAAACGGGACGGGCGCCGGCAACGGCCAGGCGAACGTCGTCGACCATCTGGCCCATCGACATCTCCACCGATAGGTACGCCTTCGCCGTGTCGAGCGTTGCTGCGAGCGCATCATTGGGGAACGGCCACAGCGTGATGGGGCGAAGCAGGCCTACCTTGATGCCCTCGGCGCGAGCCTTCGTTACGGCCGTGCGCGCAATGCGTGCGCTGGCACCGAACGCGACCACCACGTATTCCGCGTCGTCGAGCATGAAGCCCTCGGCACGCTGCTCGGCCTGCTCGACCTTTTCGTAGCGGGCGTAGCGCTCGATGAGCTTCTGCTCGAGCTGATCGGGCTGCAGGTAGAGCGAATTCGCGACGTTGTGGGGGCGCTTGCCGCCATGGCCGCACGTGGCCCAGGGCTTTTCGGGAAGCTCGGTCTTCTCGGGCGGGAGCACGACGGGCTCCATCATCTGGCCCAGCAAACCGTCGGCCAGAATGACGACGGGCATGCGGTATTCGTCGGCCTTGTCGAACGCCAGGTACACGAGGTCGGCCATTTCCTGCACGGTGCTGGGAGCGAACACGATATGGCGCGAGTCGCCATGGCCCATGGCACGCGTAGCCTGCCAGTAATCCTGCTGGGAGGGTTGGATGGAACCCAGGCCCGGGCCGCCACGCTCGACGTTGATGATGACGCCGGGAAGATCGGCGCCGGCCATGTAGGAAATGCCCTCGGCCTTCAGGGAAACGCCAGGCGAAGAGGAGGACGTCATGCAGCGCGCACCTGCGGCGGAAGCGCCGTAGAGCATGTTGATGGCGGCCACTTCGCTTTCGGCCTGCAGGAAGGTGCCGCCAATCTTCGGCATCGTCTTGCTCATGTAGGCCGCGATTTCCGTCTGGGGCGTGATGGGGTAACCGAAGTAGAATTTGCAACCGGCGCGCACGGCGGCGGCGGCAAGGGCTTCGTTGCCCTTCATGAGTACTTTTTCAGCCATACCTAGAACCTCTCGACCGTGATCGCCACATCGGGGCACATCGTGGCACACGAGCAGCACGCGGTGCAGCGCTCCTCGTCTACCAGATGCGCGGGATGGTAGCCCTTGGCGTTAATGCGCTCGGCGTCGAGCTCGACGATGCCGAGCGGACATGCATCCACGCACAGGCCACACCCCTTGCAATACGTCTCGTCAACGATAATTCGCGACATAAGCTTCTCCTTCTACTACAAGCCCCGATGCGCACCCGGGGCACGTAACACGATTAATCGGCGTCCCACGGAGTTCGCACGAGCTTGCGAACGACGTAATCGCCTGGCATGGGCCGCACGCCCTGCGGACGCTCTGGCGAGAAAACCGACCCCTGCGGAACGGTATGCACGACCACGGGCAGCCCCACCTGGCGTGCAACTTCGCTTGCGAACAGTCGACCGCGCTCCACGATGGCGCCCGACGTCTCCCCCGCAAGATGCGTGTTATTCACCACGCCCGTTGCGGTAAGGCGACACGCCGCCTGGATTTCGGGAAGGATCGCCGCAGCGTCGGCAGGTTCGGGAGTCCCCTCGCGCATGGCGTTCACCACATACAGAAATGCGTAGGAACCGCGCTTGAGAACAGCGGAAAAGCGCCCGAGCGCCGTGGCGCCCGCATCGTCGCCGCCCACATCCAAGATGAGGAGGCGGTTCGAGTTGGCATACGCTTCCTCGATGGCCGAGGACACGCGCCCGGAAAGCGCGGGAGTGTCGAGCGACGTGCCGCCATACACGGGGGCAATCATCTGAACGCCCGCAGCCGCAAGAACATCGGCGTACTCGCACGACCGGAAATAGGGATTCACGACGTCTAGATCGGCCACCGTGACATCGCGGCCCGCTTGCGCCGCATCGATGGCGAAATTCAGCGCGAAGTTCGTCTTCCCCACCCCGTAATGACCGCAGACGACCACGACTCGGCCCAGCTCAAGCAGGGACTCCGGGAAGCGCGATTCGTTCTGGTATGTCGGGCGGGTTTCATCCATGCAACCCATTCAAGCACGAAAGATGCAGATTGCAAGGAGGTGCGGGGCGAATTCCTCATAATCACTATCGCGCACTAAAGTAAGCAGATATAGTACCTAGTCAACGAGAAACCCAAAGGGGTACACTCTAATGGCAGTCACGCGATGTAAAGGAGGAAAGCAAACACATGGACGTAAGCACGCAAGAGGTAGCGAACCGAATTAAAGCGCTTCGCGAAGACATGGGATTCTCCATGCAGGAAATGGCGAGCAGCACCGGCCGCACGCTTTCCGAATACACCGCGCAGGAATCGGGCGAGGAAGACCTCTCGTTCACCTTCCTCTCCAAATGCGCCAGCAAGCTGGGCGTCGACGTCATCGAGCTGCTCACCGGCGAAAACCCGCACCTTTCCGGGTACTCGCTCGTGCGCGCAGGCGACGGCCTGCCCATCAATCGCCGCGCTGGGTTCCAGTACCTGCACAAAGCGCCCTTTCTGCGCGAAAAGCTCTGCGAGCCCTTCCTGGTAACCATCCCCTACCTGGAAGAACAGCAAGACCAGCCCATCCACCTCTCGTATCACGAGGGCCAGGAGCTGGACTTCATCATCAGCGGTTCCATGAAGTTCCGCTACGAAGACCACATCGAAGAAGTCTCCGTGGGAGACACGCTTCTCTACGATTCAGGCCGCGGGCACGGCATGATCGCCACAAACGGCGAGGATTGCGTGTTCATGGCGATTGTGATGAAGCCGGCTGGGTCGAGCATTAGCTAGGCGTTACTCGAAACGAGTAGCGCCGCAACGCCACTTATTCAATTGCTCGAACATCCGCGGGAAACCGCATCACACAAGGAAGAAGTCATGCGAAACATACATCAGCGATACGTTGAGGAAACTTACGACGAAGCGGGCGTGCTCACGCGCTTCCGCGCCAACTACCCCGATAGCTTCAATTTCGGATACGACGTCGTAGACGATATCGCCGAAGCCGAGCCGAACCGCCCCGCCATGGTGTGGGCCAACCCCGAAGGCGAAGAACATCGCTTCACGTTCGGCGACATGAAATACTGGAGCGACAAGACCGCAAACGCGCTGGCAGCGCAGGGTATCGGCCGTGGCGACATGGTGATGGTCATCGTGCGCCGCCACTACCAGTTCTGGTTCATCGCAACCGCCCTGCACAAATTGGGTGCCGTCATGGTGCCCGCAACCTTCATGCTGAAGGAGCACGACCTCACGTACCGCATCCAGAGCGCCGACGTGAAGGCCATCATCTGCTCCAACTGCGGCGACATCGCCCAGGTGGTCGACAACGTGCACGCCGAATGCCCCACGCTCGCCACGAAGTTCCTGGTAAACGCCGCGGGCGGTGGCCTCATGGCACCCGAAGACGTAAAGGCCGCGGGCTACGGCGCCGCGCTTTCCGGCCCCGATGGCATCTGCGCCTCCAGCGTGGAGCGCGAGGGCTGGATCGACTTCAACAGCGCCGTACGCGAGGCGAGCGAGGAATTCGCGCGCCGCGAAACGAGCGCAGCCGACCCGATGCTCATGTACTTCTCGAGCGGCACCTCGGGCAACCCGAAGATGGTCCTGCACGACACCGGCTATGCCGTGGCGCACACCGTAACCGCGAAGCACTGGCACAACGTGAAAAGCGACGGCGGCCTGCACTTCACCATCGCCGATACCGGCTGGGGCAAGGCCGTTTGGGGCAAGTACTACGGCCAGTGGCTCATGGAGGCATGCGTGCTCACGTACGACTTCGACCGCTTCCATGCCGACGAGCTGCTGGGCCTTATCGCGAAGTACCAGGTAACCACCCTGTGCTGCCCGCCCACCATGTACCGCATGTTCACGGAAGCGAACATCGACCAATACGACCTTTCCAGCCTCACGTACTGCACCACCGCAGGCGAAGCGCTCAACCCCGACCTCTTCGAATACTGGAAGGCTCACACGGGCCTCACCATCTTCGAGGGCTTCGGCCAGACGGAAACGCCCCTTACCGTGGCTAATCTGCGCGGCTCCACGCCCCACCCCGGCTCCATGGGCCGCCCCGTTCCGCAGTACGTCATGGAGGTTCACAACCCCGACGACACGAAGTGCGCCCCGGGCCAGACGGGCGAAATCTGCATCAAGGTCGACGACGACACGCACGGCATCCTGATGGAGTACTACCGCAACCCGGAAAAGACGGCCGAGGCCATCCATAACGGCTGGTACCACACGGGCGACACCGCCTGGGAAGACGAAGACGGCTACCTGTGGTACGTGGGCCGCAACGACGACGTCATCAAGAGCAGCGGCTACCGCATCGGGCCATTCGAAATCGAAAGCGTGATGCTCGAGCACGAAGCCGTGCGCGAGGTGGCGGTTACGGGCGTGCCCGATCCGCTGCGTGGTTTCGCCGTGAAGGCAACCGTCGTGCTCGCTCCGGGCTTCACCGGCTCCGAACAGCTCACGAAGGACCTGCAGACCTGGGTTAAGCACCAGACGGCGCCCTATAAGTACCCGCGCATCATCGACTACGTCGACGAGCTGCCCAAGACCGTGAACGGCAAGATCCGCCGCGTCGCCATCCGCAAGCAGGACGAGGCGAAGGCCCACCTGCCCGAAGAGCACGACAAGAAAGACGGGCTGGTATAGCGCCCACCCCATAAGCATGTCTGGAACGCCCGCGGCACACGTCGCGGGCGTTCGTCGTTTCGGGCGAGAGGCAACCTGCGCACGCCTTTCAGGCTTGCACGCATGGAGCACGGGGCGAGGTGCGGCACGAGAAAGGCCCTTCCGAAGCTGCTCGGAAGGGCCTTGGCATCGCTAGGGTTGCGCTTGCGCTACTGCACGCGCGTGAAAAGCGCCGCGAAATGGGCGTCGGTGCCCGTGGCGGTAAGCGGACTCTTGAAGAAGAGGCCGCGGGCGCGGTTCTGGTCTTCTGGATCCCAGGGAACGAGGCGGAACGCCTTGCCCTCGTCGCTTTGCAGGAACGCCTTGACGACCTGCTCGTTTTCCTGAGCGAGTACCGTGCACGTGGCGTACGAAAGGCGCCCGCCCGGCTTAACGCGCTTGGAAGCCTCGCGCAGAAGCTCGAGTTGCAAATCGGCGAGCGCTCGCACGTCGGCAGGACGCAGGCGCCAGCGAATTTCGGGATGGCGACGCAGCGTGCCCACGCCCGAGCAGGGCGCATCGAGGAACACGCCATCGTAGAGCTCCTTGCCCAGCGCCGAAAGATCGCGCGCATCGAGCGTGCGAACGCCTTCGAGCTCGACGCCGAACTGCTGCGCGCGCTTGCGAAGCAAATCGGCCTTGAAACCATGATTGTCGATGGCAGTGAGCTTCAGCTGCTTGCCCCACCGGCGATTGGCATTCGCCTGAATGAGGATGGTCTTCGTGCCGCGACCCGAACCGATTTCCAGAAAGCTTCCAGGCTCGGCGGGCAGCACACGCGATGCAATGACCTGCGCTGCGGCGTCGCTCACCAGCAGCCCACCCTCCCTGAAGAGGTACTGGGCAGCATGCGCGGCAACGGCCGTGGAAGGCGCATGGTAGCAACCAGGCACCACATGCGAGGACACGGTGACGTTCTCGAGCGTCACGCCCTCGCGCGCGAAGGTGCGCTTCACGCGATCTTCGTCGACCTTCAAGTTCGGAACGGCGAAGAAGACGGGCGCGGGGTGATTGGAGGCTTCCATGAACACATCGGCGCCATGACGCCCCAGTTGGGCGATGAGCTGCTCGGCAAGCCATGCCGGGAAGCCGTGCTTGCGCCCGAGCGCAGCATCGTCGGTATTGGGGTTCGCAAAGGGAAACTCGAGCTTCGCGCGCACGATCTTGCGCAGAACGGCATTCGCCAGGCGAGCGGCCTTGGGCTGCACGTGGCGAACGAGCTCGACGCCCTGGTCGACCACGGCATGCGCGTCCTTACCCAGGAACACGACCTCGTACGTGCTGATGCGCAGCGCATCGCGCACATCGTCTTGAATGTCACGCGGCGTGTTCAGACAGCGGTTGATGACCTCGTCGAGCGTGCCCCACGTGGCGACGACGCCCAGCACGAGCACGCGGGCGAAACCCGCATCGGAGGCGGAGAGCTTGGCATCGCGCAGATACGACGTGAGCACGTCGGACGCAAACGCCTCGCGCTGGCGAACGGTAGCGCAGACCTCCACCGCCGCACGGCGTGCAGGAGAGAGCTTAGCCATCGATAGCCTCCCAGGTGATGAGGCCACTCTTCACGTTCTGAATGCCCATCGCGAAATCGCGGCCCGACATCGACTGCTTACCGGCGGGACGCACCTCGATGACCTTGAGGGGGCGATCGGCGCAGCCAATATAGAGCTCCTTCTGGAAGAGCATGACGCGACCCTTCGCGAGCTTCATCTTGTCGCAGTTCAAGCGACTTGCCTCGCGCTCCGCGGCCACGATGGTGACCTGGCGCGACGCAATGATGCAACGCGCGGGATGCGGCGCGGAAGACGCCTGCACCTTCTTCGCGGCATCGGCGGCCTTGTCGCCGGGCTGCAGGTAGAACTCGTGCTTCCCGACCTTCTGGGCGTACGTGGCGAAGAAATCGTCCTGCTTCTTCCACTCGATATGCCCACCGTCTTCAAGAAGCGCGAGCGTGGTGAGCAGGGCCTGCGAGCCCAGGTCGGCGAGCTCGCGCGTGAGCTCGGTAGCGTTCTTCGAACCGATATCCGTGGTGCGCACGACCGAGTAATCGCCCGTGTCGAGGCCTTCCTCCATGCGCATGATGCACACGCCAGCTTGCTCGTCGCCCGCCAGGATGGCGCGCTCGATGGGAGCGGCGCCGCGCCAATGGGGCAAGAGCGATGCATGCACGTTCAGGCAACCATGCGGAGGCGTTTCGAGCACGCGCAGGGGCAGAATGGCGCCGTACGCCGCGACGCAGATAACGTCGGGCGCCAGAGACGCGATTTCGCGCTGCGTGGCGGCATCGCGCAGGTTGCGCGGAGTGAACACGGGGATGCCGTGCTGCTGCGCGACCTGCTTCACGGGACTGGAGACGAGCTTCTTCCCGCGGCCGCGAATGGCGTCGGGGCGCGTATACACGCCCACGACGTCGTGCTGCTGAATGAGGTTTTCCAGAATGGTCGCCGCGTATGCGGGCGTGCCCATGAATACGATTCGCATGCGGTTCCTAGTCGATAGCGGTCTGTCCGGGTTTCGCACCTGCGGCAACGGCGGCGTCGTAGTCGCGCAGAGCCTTGATGCGGGCAATGGGGTCGCAGCTCTCGAACAGCGTCTTTCCGTCGAGATGGTCGATTTCATGCTGCAGGCAGCGGCCGAGCAGGCCATCGCCGGCAATTTCGCACTCATTGCCATCGACATCGTAATAGCGAACGCGCGCGAACGGCGGACGCTTCACCGGAACGGAAATACCAGGGAGGGAAAGGCAGCCTTCCTCGTCCACTTCGGGCTCGCCGGCCGTTTCCACGATCACGGGGTTGATGAGCGTGATGGGGTTCTGCTTTTCGCTGTCGACATCGCAGTCGATGACGATGATGCGCTTCAGAACGCCCACCTGAGGAGCGGCAAGGCCGCATCCGTCGTTGTTGTACATGGCGCGTGCCATGCGCTTGGAAAGGCGCTTCAGGCTGGGGTCGCCAACCTCGCATTCCTCCGCGCGCTGGCGGAGGATCGGGTCGGGGGACAATACGATTTTCATGCTAGTACTCCTTATGGAAACGCGCGCAATTGCTATGCGCGCACATATATATTCGTACACATTCTAGCGAGCGCAGGCGCGCATGAAGGAAACGCGTGCGTAACGGCGCGAAAACACCATGTGGGAACGCATACGCGAGAGGCGCGCTACTGCCCCGTTCGCCTGCGGGAACGACGCTCGGCGAGCTCGTGCTGCAAGGCCGACACCGTCTCGAAGAGAAGCTCGGATTCCTCGTCGGAGAGCGAATCGGGATGCGATAGCTGCGCGCGATACGTTTCGATCTGGCTGGCCAGGTCGCCCGTGGCCAGAATCTCGGAAAGGAAGCTCGCGTAGGCATCGTAGCCATCGGTGCCCGACGCATCGCTCTCGCGCTCGACGAGCAGGCGCGACGCCTCGGGATACTTCGAGGTGATGCGCGCGGCAAGTTCCGCGGGGGTGAGCTGCGGATTGTCGGCGATGGCGGCAAGAAGCTCGTCGGCAGCCTGCGCATGCAAGGGTACGTGCCATGCCACCTGGGCCAACGATGCCGCATAGGGCATCACGAGCTCGGGATGGTGGGCGCAGACGCCAATGAACTCCGCTTCGTAGCGACGGCGATTGCGCTCGTATACCGAAAGCTGCACGGGCGCGGGCATGGGCTCGAGCGCCTCGAAGGGCTCGTAGGATTCATACGGGTCGTATGCGTCGTCATAGGGAGGCGCATCGGGCGCGAGCGCTGCGTTAGCAGGAGCGGGAGCGGAAGCGCGACCCTCCCCCGCTTTCCCACCCTTGGCGGGGCCGCCGTTGGCATTGCGCGAATAATCGCGGCGCGTAGGCGGCGTGAGGCGCTTCAGGCGGTCGATGGCATCGCTTTCGCGCATATGCAGGCGACCGGCGATGTCGACGGCATACTCGGTCGCAAGGAGCGAATCCTTGATGGGCGCGAGGAGCGCGATGGCATCGGCGAACGCAGCCGTGCGCCCCTCGGGCGTACTCGTGTCGAAGCGCGACAGGTGGCGGTCGATGCCGAAGGCGATAAGAGGCTTGGCAGCATCGAGTTCGGCCTGCAGCGCGTCGGCGCCGCGCTGTGCCACGAAATCGGCCGGATCGAGATTATCGGGCAGCGTGCAGGCCAGAAGCTCGACGCGCTGCTTGCCCGCCTCGGGCGTCATCGATTCGTCGATGAACCCCAAAGCGCGGTCGGTAGCACGCTGACCAGCCTCATCGCCGTCGAACAGATAGATTACGCGCTTGCCGGCATGACGGGAAAGCACGCGGATATGCTGCGTGGTGAGCGCCGTGCCCAGCGTGGCAACGGCGTTGGTGATTCCCGATTCGTGCAGCGCGATAACGTCGGTATAGCCCTCTACCACGATGGCGGTACCCGTGGAGGTCATGCGCGCCTTAGCCTTATCGAGGCCAAAGAGCACGTTAGATTTATGGAACAGGGGCGTGTCGTTGGTGTTCAGGTACTTCGGCTCGCCCTTCCCCACCACGCGGCCGCCGAACGCAATGCACTGGCCCGACTCATCGTGAATGGGAAACATGATGCGATTGAAGAAGCGGTCCTTCGGGCGCGAGCCGTCGTAGTGCACCACCACGTTCGCATCGACCATTTCCTTGATGGAATAGCCGCGTGAGCGCAAATGCGCGATGAGGGCTCCGCGACCAGGCGCGAACCCCAGATTCCAGTCTTTGGGAACGGCGCCGCCCAGGCCACGGCCGCCCAGATAGGCGCGCGCGGCATCTGCATCGGGGCTCTTCAGACGCATGAGCTGGGAATGGTAGAAGTCGCGCGTGTCGTTGCACACGCCACGCAGGCGCTCCTTGTAGCTGCGGGGGATGCTGGGGCCGCCGGCTTCCTTGATCTCGATTCCCGCGCGCTCGGCCAGGCGCCGCACGGCGTCGGGAAATTCGATGCCTTCGGTTTTCATGACGTACGTGAACACGTCGCCATGCTCGTGGCAGCCGAAGCAATAGTATTGCTGGGTATTCGGGTCGACCTTGCAGGAAGGCGATTTCTCCTCGTGGAAGGGGCAGCAGCACCAGAAGTCGCGGCCCTTCTGCCGCATGACCGACCGCTCCGAGAACAGGGCTACGATGTCGGTTGCCGCACGTACCCTTTCCTTATCCTCGTCGCTGATACCAGCCAATGCGCACCTTCCTTCACTAATGCAGAATCATATTATCGCGAACCCATTGAATGTTGCCCATCACCGTGGAGATGAGCTCTTCGGTGGAGGAGAATTTCATCATGGGGCGTAGCCAATGATGATACTCCACCCAGATGCGCTGGCCATACAGATCGCCATCGAAATCGAGCAAATGCACCTCGCAGTTGGCAGTCGACTCGTCTTTGAAGACGGGGCTCACGCCCGAGGAAATGGCCGCCTTGTAGGGCACGCCATCGACGCGCGCGATGCCCGCGTACACGCCATCGGCGATGACCTTCCGCTGTTGCGGTACGAGCAGGTTCGCGGTGCGGAACCCGAAGTCGCGCCCATCCTGGCGCCCCGCAAACACCTTCTCGTGGATGGCGTACGGGCGACCGAGCAGGCGATTCGCCATGTTGATTTCCCCATTGGCCAAAAGGCCGCGAATGCGCGTGGCCGAAATGGGACGCCCGTCAGACGACACCAGATGATGCGCGTGAATGGTCGTTCCCGACTTTTCCGCCCAATCCCGCAGGTCGGACACGTGCCCGGCAGCCTTGGCACCGAACGCGAAATCGGAGCCGACGTGCAGATAGGCAGGCACATGGCCTCCAAACGTGGACTGCAGGAACTGCAGGGGCGCGTTCGCTGCGAACTCGCGCGTGAAGGGCAAGGCACACACGGCGTCGACGCCCGTGGCGGAAAGCGCCTCGAGTCGGTCATCGTTCGAGAGGAGCTTCTTCAGGCCCTGCGGGTCGAACAGCTCGTCGGGATCGATGTCGAACGTGAGCGCAATGGAGATGCCATTGGTGGCGGAAGCGCTTTCGATCGCCGCGTCGAGCAGATAGCGATGCCCCGTATGCACGCCATCGAACACGCCAAACGCGCAAGATGCACCGTCGAAGAGCGAGAAATCGAACGAATCGTCGACCCTATATATCGGAGCCACGTTTCACCCCCACTGCAAAGCCGCAGCACGATTTCAGAGAATCGCTTGCCGCGTCGTACGAATACATGGCCTTGAGCGTATCCTGCACGACGACGCAGACTTCCTCGCCATCGAACAGGGGCCCATCGGCCGGATGCACGCCACTGGTGCAGCCGCATAGGGCAAGCTCCTGGCGCACCCTGGTATCGTAGGCAAAGAGCGGAAGATTCGCAACGGGAAGGGGGCGGCCGCATTCCACATCCCGCTGAAGGGAGCCGCGCGCGAATACGAAGCGTCGTTCCATGAGCTTCACCGGATCGAGCAGGCTGCCAAACGGATCGCGCTCGAGCGCTTCCAGGGAAACGCACGATTCCACATCGAGGCGCCCCGTGCAGGTGCGGCGCAGAAAGCCCACATGAGCGCACGTGCCCAGCGAAGAGCCCAGGTCGCGCGCAATGGAACGAATGTAGGTACCCGCGGAAACGCTTGCGCGCACATGCCAGACGGGCACTTCCCCATCAAGGTCGAACCCGATGAGCGACGCATCGTAGATTTCGATATCGCGCGGCTGCAGCTCGATGATGTTGCCTCGACGCGCCTCCTCATAGGCCTTCTTGCCGTTCACCTTGATAGCGGAATACACGGGCGGAAGCTGCTTGTGCTTGCCCACGAGATTCGCCACGACCTCGCGCGCGTATAGCTCGTCGTATGCCTGGCTGGGAACCGCGAGCGTCTTCGTGACCTCGCCTTCCGCGTCGTCGGTGTCGGTTGCCGTGCCAAACACGACGGAAAACTCGTACGTCTTGTCGTGCGCGGTGAGGAACCTATCGAGCCTGGTAGCCGGGCCAACGCAAATGATGAGCGCACCCGTGGCCGCAGGATCGAGCGTGCCGGTATGGCCAATGCGGCGCTCGCCGTAGATGCGGCGGCACCTGTTCACGACATCGTGGGAAGACATGCCAGCGGGCTTGTCGATGCCCACGACAAAGGAATACCCCGTAGAACTACGCTTCGCCATAGATGCCTCTACAGCGCCGCGAGCTCGGAAGACACCGCTTCGCGGGCCTCGTCGAGCGTGCCATGGAACGTGAAGCCAGCAGCAGCGCGATGGCCGCCGCCACCCAAGCGGGAGGCAATGCTGGCCACATCGGTGTCGTCCTTCGCACGCAGGCTGCCGCGCACGCAATCCTCCTGCTCGCGCAGAATGCAGGCAACGCGAATGCCGCGCACGGAACGAAGCACGTTGATGAGGGGCTCGGCATCGGCCTTTACGGCGCCAAGCTGCTGGAAATCATCCCTCGTGAGATAGCTGAGAACGGAATCGCCCGCTTCGGAAAACGCCATGCGGCCAAGCATGACCTTCTGAAGCTCGAGCGATGCCATGCTACGGCTCTGGAAGACCTCGCGCGACACGACATCGGGACGCGCGCCCGCTTCCACCATGCTGGCAGCCAGGCGCAGGGCCTGGGCGTTGGTGTTCTGGAAGCTGAAGCCGCCCGTATCGGTGACGAGGCCCGTATAGCAGCAAAGGGCCACCTCGGCGCTTGCCGGGGCCTTGAGGAGCTGCACGAGCTGCCAGATGATCATCGAGCAAGACGGAGCCTGCGAATCGACGTAATATGCCTGGGACAAGGGCTGCTTGAAAAGATGGTGGTCGACGGTGACGGTGCGTTCGGCCGACGCATGAAGCGCGGCGGCGTCTTCGCCCAAGCGCTGCGCTGCGGGCACATCCACCGTAACGAACGTGTCGAACTCGCCGCTGAACTGCGCGGCGGGAACCAGATCGGAAGCGCCCGGAAGGAATCGCAGGCCATAGTCGAGCGGCTCGTCCTGAGCGAGGAGGCACGTGACCTCCTTGCCAAGCGAGCGAAGCGCGTGGGCAAGGCCCAGCTGCGAACCGATGCAATCGCCATCGGGGCTGATATGGCCGCAGATGACGAGCTTCTGCGCCTCGAGGAGGGCAGAAGCCACGCCTTCCAGGCTTCCGAATACGCTATTCAACGCTTCCACCGCTCCTCTTCGCTTCGCGCAGAAGGGCGTTCTCGATGCGTTCCGCCTCGTCGACGCTGGCATCGAGCATGAAGCGCAGCTCGGGGGCAACGCGCCAGGAGAGACGCTTCGCCATGAGGGAGCGAATGCGGCCCTTGGCGCCCTCGAATGCTGCGGCTACGCTTTCGTATTCCGAAGCATCGGCCGTGTAGTACACGTTGCAGACGCTGCGGTCGAAGCTGACCTCGCAGCCCGTGATGGTGACCATCGACAGGCGCGGGTCGGAAATATCGAACAGGAGCGCGCTGGCGATAACCTCGCGCGCCTGCTCGTTCACTTTACGGGAAGAACTACCCTGCTTCATTATTCGGTACGCTCCACTTCAACGGTCTTGTAACCTTCGATGGTGTCACCCACCTTGATGTCCTGGTAGCCATCGATGCCGATGCCGCATTCATAGCCAGAGCGAACGCTCTTGACGTCGTCTTTGAAGCGACGCAGGCTGGCGATGGTGCCTTCGTAGACAACCGTGCCATCGCGGACGATGCGCACGCGGTCGTCGCGGTTGATCTCGCCTTCCATGACGTAGGCGCCGGCGATGGTGCCCACCTTGGGAACCTTGAACGTCTCGCGCACTTCCACGATACCGGTGTCCTTCTCGACGATGTCGGGAGAAAGAAGACCGACGCGTGCGGCGTTGATGTCTTCGATTGCCTGGTAGATAACGCGATACAGGCGAATGTCGACCTTTTCCTTTTCGGCCATCTGCTTGCACTTGCCCATGGGGCGCACGTTGAAGCCGATGATGATGGCGTCGCTGGCAGCGGCCAGGGTGACGTCGGTTTCGGTGATGCCGCCAACGGCAGCATGGATGATGTTGATCTTGACCTCGGACTGGTCCATCTTGTCGAACGCGCCACGCAGGGCCTCGATGGAGCCGTCGACGTCGGCCTTGACAACCAGGTTGAGGTCGGTCGTCTTGCCTTCCTCGATGCGGTTGAACAGATCGTCGAGGCTCATATGGGAAGCTTCCTGCTGCTTGAGGCGCTTGCGCAGTGCGCGTTCCTCGGCCAGCTTGCGGGCGTCGCGCTCGTCTTCGAACACGCGGAACTCGTCGCCTGCGGTGGCAACGCTGTTCAGGCCCAGAATCTCGACCGGGTCGGCAGGGCGAGCCTCGTCGCGATGCTCGCCGCGCGGGTCGATGAGGGCGCGCACGCGGCCGTAGCTCGTGCCAGCAACAACGGTGTCGCCGGGATGCAGCGTGCCGCGGGCAACGAGAACGGTTGCCACGGGGCCACGGCCCTTGTCGAGCTTCGACTCGATGACGTAGCCGCTGGCGTCGGCGTTGGGGTTCGACTTGAGCTCGAGCACGTCGGCCTGGAGCAGAATGGTCTCGAGCAGGTCGTCGATATGCAGGCGCTTCTTAGCCGACACGTCGACGAACATGTTCTTGCCACCCCACTCTTCGGGGATGATGCCATATTCGGTGAGTTCCTGACGCACGCGGTCGGGCGTGGCGCCGGGCTTGTCGATCTTGTTCACGGCAACAACGATGGGCACGTCGGCGGCCTTGGCGTGGTTGATGGCCTCGATGGTCTGCGGCATAACGCCGTCGTCGGCAGCCACAACGAGCACGACGACGTCGGTGATGCTGGCGCCGCGGGCACGCATGGCGGTAAATGCCTCGTGACCTGGGGTGTCGATGAAGGTAACCTGACGGCCGTTTAGGTCGACCACCGAAGCGCCGATGGCCTGCGTGATGCCGCCGGCCTCACGCTCGGCAACGCCCGTCTCGCGGATGGCGTCGAGCAGGCTTGTCTTGCCGTGGTCGACGTGACCCATAACGGTAACTACGGGCGGACGCGGCTTGAGGTCTTCCTCGCTGTCGTTGTACACGACAGCGTATTCCTCTTCGGGGTTCACGACGCGAACCTTGCGACCCATGTCGTCGGAAATGAGCTCGATGAGGTCGTCGGACATGCTCTGCGTGAGCGTGAGCACCTGGCCGAGCATGAACAGGCGCTTGATGACGTCGTTGGGGGCAACGCCCAGGAGTTCGGCGAACTTCTGAACCGTGGCGCCCTGCGGGATTTCGATGACGGAATCGTCGAGCACCAGGCTGGGGTCGAGACCCTTCTGGATTGCTTCCATCTCGGCGCGTTCGCGGGCTTCCGCCTGGCGCTTTTCCTTGCGCTTGCGGCGACGGCCCTCGCCCTCGTGGCTAGCGGCGGCAACGGCGGCGCGGGCCTCGGAGAGAACCTTGTCGCGCTGCAGCTTTTCGGCCTTCACGGCCATCTGGGCGTAGCGGTCTTCGCCAGACTCTACCTGCTGACCAGCCAATTCGGGTACATCGGGCTCGAAGGTATGAGCGTTGTGACGACCCTTCTTGCCACGCGCGGGAGCATTGCCGCGGGCGGCCTTGGCACGGGCGGCAGCTTCCTGCTTGCTCTGCTGGAGGCGCTGCTTCTCGCTTTCGATCTGGGAAAGAAGCGAGTCGAAGCGACCGGACGTGGTGGGAACCGCGCGCACGGGCGCCTTGGGAGCGGCGGCCTGCTCGGCGGGCTTATGGGACGACTTGCTGCGGGAGGCATGCAGGCGCTGCTCGACGGCCTGCTTCTTCGCGACATCGCGCTGAACGGCGGCCATGCGCGCACGGGCCTTGGCTTCGGCCTGCTCGCGGGCGACGCGTTCCTTCTCGGCGGCAATCTGCTCGGCGAGGTTCGCATAGGGCGAAGGCGGACGCTTCACGGCATGGGCTTCCTCGCCCTGAGCCTCTTCCGCTTCGCCTTCGGATTCAGACGCCTGCTGCTGACGCTGGGCACGCTCCGCTTCGCGCTGGGCGCGTTCCGCCTCGACGGCAGCACGACGCTCGGCCTCCTCCTCGGCCTTCTTGGCTTCGGCTTCGGCCTTTTCCTCGGCGAGTTTGCGAGCTTCCTCGTCGTCGATAATGCCAGCGCGCTCCTTCAGCTCGGGAGCGAGATTCTTGCGGATCTTATCGACATAGGCATCGTTGAGAACGCTCGCGTGGCTCTTAGCCGGAATTTTCATCTCGGCAAGGCGATCGAGCAGTTCCTTACTGGTCATGTTCAGCTCTTTCGCCAGCTCATGTACGCGCATAATTGCCATTCGTTCTCCTTACATTATTCAGACCGCGAAATCGCGTCGCGCATATCGGCGACAACGCGCGCGAGATCTTGATCGGACACTTTCATCTTCAACGCACGATCTAACCGCTTGGTCTTGCATGCCCGATCAAGACATGCGGCAGAGCAGACATAGGCACCGCGGCCAGAGGCGCGCCCCGTTGCATCGAACGAGACGGCGCCTTCCGGCGAGCGCACGACGCGATACAGGGTGTTCTTTCCCTGCTGCTGCCCGCAGGCGATGCAAGTGCGCACGCGCTTCACGCTTTTCGTTGCCATGTTCTGGTTCTGCCCCATAGGTGCATCGTCCTATTCGGACTGCGAGGCGTGGATGCCGCAGAAGTGGCTGCCCGGACGGGCATGGTTGCGGCAGCGTACGCCATCGGGGCTCACGTACTCGCACAGACCGTCTTCGTCTTCGGCAACGTCTTCATCGATGAGCACGTTGTCGACCGGTGCAGGCGAGCCCGCGAACGAAGCGGACTTGATATCGATATGCCAACCCGTGAGGCGTGCTGCCAGACGGGCGTTCTGGCCTTCCTTGCCAATGGCGAGGGAAAGCTGGTCGTCGGGCACGACGACAGTGGCGTACTGGGTTTCCTCGTCGATGTCCACGTGGGAAACGCGGGCCGGGGAAAGGGCATTGCGCACGTAGACGGCCGGGTCTTCGCTCCACTGGATGACGTCGACGCGCTCATTGCGCAGCTCTTCGACAACCATGCGCACGCGGCTGCCGCGGGGGCCAACGCAGGCGCCCACCGGGTCGAGGTTCGCTTCGCGGCTGTACACGGCCACCTTGGAACGGGCGCCGGGCTCGCGGGCGATGGACTTGATCTCGACCACGCCGTCGTAGATTTCGGGAACTTCGATCTCGAAGAGGCGACGGATGAGGTCGGGGTGCGTGCGGGAAACCACGATGGAAGGACGAGCCTGCTCGCCACGAGCCTTCACGTCTTCGGAATTCGGGTTGCGCACCTCGATGATGAGGGTCTTCAGGCGCTGGTTATGACGATAGCGCTCGTTCTTCGGGCGCTCGTTGCGCTCGTTGGGGTAACGCGTCTTGTCGTAGTGAGGCAGCTCGGCTTCCACGCCATCGCGAATCTTGATGATCGTGAAATCGGGCGTGCCCTGCAGCACGGTGCCGGTGACGAGGTCGCCCACGCGCTTGCTGAACTCTTCGTAGATGGTCTGACGACCAGCTTCGCGCACGAGCGTGGAGATGACGCTCTTGGCGTTCTGGGCGGCAATGCGGCTCACGTCGTCGGGCGTGACGTCGCGCTCTTCGAACTCGGAGTACTCGCCGGTTTCCTCATCGGGCTCGCCTACGGGCACGAGCTCGTACACGTAGATCTTGCCGGTGTTGCGGTCGATGGTGACGCGAGCGTCCCACTCCAGGTCGAGGATGTGCTGATAGCTTTTCGCGAGCGAAGCTTCCAGACGCTCGATGAGATAGAACTCATCGATCTTTCGCTCGTGAGCGAGCATCTGCAACGCTTCAATCAGCTCTGAACTTGCCATAGCCGTTCGTCCTTTCCTCTATGCGTTGAAATCGATTTTGCCCTTTACGCGGGCACGCTTGATGTCTTCCAGCGGAATCGAGACGGACTCGCCTTCCGCGTCCACGATAACCGAACCCTCTTCGAAACCACGGAGTACGCCCGACCACTTGGCACGGCCATTCACGGGGCCCCTGCAGGTGATGAGGACGTCTTCGCCCGCAAAGCGGGTGAAGTGTTCCGGGGTGCGCAACGGGCGGTCGATGCCCGGAGAGCTTACTTCGAGCGTATAAGCGCCCGGGAACGGGTCGATTTCGTCCATGATGGCGCCAATCCACTTCTGGGCAGCCGCCAGCTGATCGAAACCCACGCCTGACGGGGTGTCGATGTACACCTTGATAGTGGGGGCCTTCTTGGCTCCCGCCACCTCGATGGTAACGATCTCGATGCCCGCCTGGGTGGCAGCAGGCTCGAGCGCCTCGAGCAGCGTTTCTTCCTTTCGCGTGAGCACGTTCGCACCTCCTGATCGTTTATCGCCCAAGAAAAGAAGAAAGCGGGACGAATCCCACTTTCCAAAATTCCGAAAGTATTCCGAATGCGACTTATCGCAAACTCGAATATTTATACCACATTACAACCAATTTGCCAACGACATGGAGACTTCACCACAAATGGGCGTTTAGGCAGACACGCAGGCCTTTCGCATTGCGCACGGGGCGCTTACGCCTCTTGCGCGTCCTTGATGCACGTCTTGTTGGCGTACATGCCCTCGTCGGCGGCAGCCTCGGCCGCATCGAAGGAACCATGCTCGCGTACGCTGGCGAAACCGGCTGCGATGCGCATGGGAAGGCTGCTGCCCTCCCCCCTGTTGAATTCGTCGAGCAGCTCGTTGAGGCCGACGAGGCATTCATGGAAATCGGATTCCGGACTGGACGTGCATATGACGGCCGTGAACTCGTCGCCGCCCTTGCGGTAGCAGCTGCCCGACTTGCCGAAGGTTCGCTCGATGTAATTCGCGGCAATGATGATGTAACGGTCGCCCGTTTCGTGCCCCAGCGTGTCGTTCACGTTCTTGAGGTTGTTCACGTCGAGCATGCAGACCGCGGCGTCTTCGAGCTGCCCCTCGTCGAACATGCTCTGCAGCTCGCGCTTCGCATCGTTCCACGCACGCACGTTGCCGATGCCCGTAAGCGCGTCGGTAACGGCCAAGTTGCGAATCTCGTCGACCTTGCTGGCGCGCACCGCGTCGGTCTTCACGATCTTGCCGATGTGCATATACACCACGAACAGGGCGATGATCAGGCCAATGATGGCGAATTCACCAGGCGAGTAGAAGCTGAAGTTGAAGTAGAGGAACGACAGGAGGTCGAGAATCGACGCGGCGATGAAGATGGCGAGCGCATTCAACACGGCACCGTGGCGCAGGAAGCGCTCGGTGGTGAGCTGGTGATTCACCGACATGCCAAGCATGTATATGACCAGCGCGCATTGCAGCACCATGCCCAGGCGCACGAAGTGCATCATGTAGTGCATGTCGAGGATATTGAAGAAATTGAGCACGAATGCCGTTACGGCGAGGGCCATTGCGAACCCGAACGACGCCCACACGTACCGGCGACGGCGCTCGGGCATCATGGAATCGACGAACGTCACGAGCACGTAGGGCGCGAATATGAGGCTGTAGCAATCGACGACGCGCCAGACCTCGATGCCCGCGGCAAGGAGGTACGGAATGAGCGTATGCAAGCTTGCCCAGGTGCCCGTAATGATGGCGAACAGGCCCAACGAGGCAAGGTTGAAGCCAATGCGCTCGATATTGCGCATGTAGTAGTGCATGCCGATGAGCACGGCGCCCAGAAATACGACGAGCAGGCAAATGAGCGCATAGGGCGTTTCGCGCAGGATATGGCGATGCACGTAGTCGTTCGCGGAGCAGATTTCCATCGTCTTGAATTCCGACGACCAATCGCCGTACATGCCGTTGACGTAAATGGTTATTTCGCCACCCTCGAACTCTTCGGGGAGGTCGATGAAGTGGAAGGCGTAGCCGTAGTTATGCCCCACCAGCGGAGAACGTTCGGGCTGGAATGAATAGACCTCGATGCCATTCACCGCAACGACGAAATTGGTATTGCAGCTGCAGAAGATGAGCTCGTCGCCGGGCTTCAAGTCGGCGGGAAGCGTGTTGTGGAGCTCGACGTAGGAAGCGCCGTCGAGGGCGTCGGTGCCAAGCTCGGAAAGAAGAATGGTATCGCCGTTGTCGTCGACCCAGCCCTTTGCAAAGGTGGTCTGCACGGAGTCGACGTCGATTTCCTGGATGTAGCTGCGCGAATAGACGAACGACAGGACAGTTAGGGCGCAGATGACCAAGACCACCACGGCGGCCTGAGCGCGAATACGATATGAATGTATGTTCGCGGTCACGGGAAGCCCCCTCCCCTAACTGCATTCCTTATGGGATATTGTACCAACCAATACCCCCCGGAGATTACTCCAGGGGGTATTTTTAACACATCTTATTGCTGGGAATTCGCATGCAAGCCGTCAGCGGTCTGCTCGCAGAGCTCGACGCCATCCCCTGCCTCGTTAAGGCAGAAATACGCCGTCCTACGCGGGTCGACCTTATGCCCGGCGGGAGCTTCCACTTCCTTGAAGTAGTACTTCGCACCTTGCAGCAAATGCACGTCGGCGAACGTAATGTAGCCATTCGCGTCGCTCGTAGCCTCGGTGATGAGCGCATCGCCCGAGCCATCGGTCGATGCCATCCACAGCGCGTACGTGGAGCCCTCCAGCCCCTCGCCACCCTCGCGGCTCACCTTGCGCACCGTGAGATCCATGCCCTCGGTGCTATTGCGGAACGTGGGAATGGAAACCACGTACCCGTCGACCGTATACGTCTCGGTAGCATGAACCGTGTCGTCGATGCCATCGCCATCGGTATCCTCGCCGGAAACGACGACGGTGTACTCGATCGTCGTGTCGTCGTATGCGACCCCCGATTCCGAACCAGCAAGCTCGACGATCGTATACGCGTGCGCGCCAACGTCGTCGAGCGTATACGCAAGCCCGCTCGAACCCTCGGCGAAGAACGACACGAGGCCGTACTCGTCATTAGCCGCATCGGCCACCACATTGCCATCGGAATCGACGAGCTGGAAGCGGAACGCCCCCGCCTGCAGCGCAAAAGACCCATCGAGCAGCTTATGGACCTGCGGATACACCTGCGTGGAAGCGGAACCTTCCGTGTAGCCCATAAGCGAGAGGGCACGGTACTTCATGCGCTCGGAATCGTTGTTGTAGAACGCAACATCCGATTCGTCGACGCCCACGCGGGAACCGTCGGAAGACGCAATGCTCCAGGTTGCGGAAGCCGTCATCGATGCGTCCACCGTCACGTCGACGTAGTAGACGGCCGAATCGCCCGTAACGCCATCGAGGACGGAAGACTCCTCGACCTTGTAGTGGTAGACGCCGGGCT
>NZ_JAZZJS010000023.1:0-21594 GCF_056180635.1 Denitrobacterium sp.
TGGCTACGATCCGACTTGCCAGGCTTCCTTTTCTGAAAAAGGAAGCCTATCGTCGCGTTGAAATCTTGTCGACCAGGGCTTTTGTTGTGCATGCACCCCAAATTGGTCGCGGGAAGCACTGCTAGCGTGCCTTTTTCAGAAAAGGAACGCTTGCTCTCTCATGGGATTATCGAAGATACGGCTGAGCGGAATGGGCGCGAGAAAAACAGTGCCTATAATGGCGTGAAACAATTCAAGGGAAGAGGATTGAATGACGGAATACTGGCTGCGCCTAGTTTTGGGCCTGCTCATCCTGCTTGTTGTCGTTGGTATTGTCCTGCAGCTCGTGCGCGTGGTGGCCCATGTTGTGGCGCTCGTAATCGTGGGCGTGATTATTGCTGTCGGACTCGTTGTGCTCACGAGGTTCTTGGATTCGCGCGCGTAATTTAACGCGGACGATGCCGTCTAAGGGGTTACCATTACCGTACTGTATTCAATCGAAGAGTGAGGGGGATGCTGTGGTTGTAAAGGAGCTAAAAGGTGCTAGCACTGTAGCGTCAAAAGTTGCTGGGGGGTCTCCCAAGCGAAATAATGCTGATGAAAAGTTGCCTTTACGTGAGCGAATAGCGTTTAGGACTTGTGCGATTACGGCGGTTGCTTCGCTTCTTATTGGAGTGTTCATTGGCATCTTCCTTGTGCCAACGTGGTTTATTACTCCATGTAGGAATCTGCTTTCTGATTGGATTGCCGTACCTGTGGAGGAGCAGGCCCCTGATCCGACTGAGCTCCCCGATGCTGCCGGTTTGTTGGGTTCGTTTAACGATATTTGCTCGCTTGCAACTATTGAGTACAGCTATAGGGGAGTGGGCGATACCGGAAACATGTCTAGTGTCGATTTGCCGGTTCTTAACTGGATGACAAATAAGCGATTGCTGATTAAATATCATGGCATGATGAAGGCGGGCGTTAACCTGACTGAATCGAATATCACCGTCGACGATTCGAATAAGACGGTGACGGTGATTTTGCCTGAAGCGGAATTGTTCGACAGTTATATTGTCGCCGGAAGCGAAGAAATTGTTTTGGAGAACGAGAGCGCGTTCAACCAGCTTTCGGAACAAGAGCGCGATGCATTTAGGGCGGACTGGCTTACCGAGATGGAGAGCGCTGCTCGTGACGAAGGCATTCTTGATAAGGCTTCTGAGAATGCGAAGAAGTCATTGAAGGAATTTGCCGAGACATTTTTGCCCGATGGCTACAACGTAGAGGTACTCACTCAGGCGGAATATGAGCAGGCTCTTGCAGTCTCGGCTTCTCAGCTCGAAGGTTAAAAGGTGGAAGACGATCGAGCGGCTTAGCGCGTAGCTAATCACCTCAACCTACCCCTCACCAGGCTAAATATCCCCTGTCAACCCTAATGGTTGACAGGGGGTTTCTCATTTTTCAACCCTTCGAGGCGGTTTGCGGCGCGGCGCAAGGTGCCATGATTGCCCCATTAGACGTCGGGCTCGCCACGGGCTCGGCGGGAGGGAAGCGCACGAGGTGCGCATGATCGAGAGGATCGCAATCATGGAAATCAGTCGTCGTAATTTCCTGACGGGCGCGGGCATCGCCGCTGCAGGCGCCGCCGCCATGGGCCTGGCTGGCTGTGGTAGCCCGAAGAGCGCTAGCTCCAAGGCTGCGGAAGCCACCACGACCACCAATGGCACCACGGTTGGCTATGATGGCTCTAGTACGATGCCCTGGCTGCCCGAAGAGCCCGTCATCACCGACGCCGACATCGAAGAGGAAATCGACTGCGACGTCATCATCTGCGGCCTGGGCGCCTCTGGCGTGCCCGCTGCCCGCGCTGCTGTCGAATCGGGCGCGAGCGTGGTGTGCTTCGAAAAGTCCGCGTCTTTCAACAGCGTTGCAAGCGACATGGCCATTTACGGCGGCGAGACCCAGAAGGCCTGGGGCCGCGGCGACGGCGACGATCTGCTGGACAAGGACATGCTCTGCGAAGAGCATATGATTGGCGGCAGCCACCGCAGCAACTACGACATCGTGCGTCGCTGGGCCGACGAATCCGGCGCGGCCCTGGACTGGTTCATCAAGCCCTGTTCCAGCCTGTACATCTCGAACACGAGCTACGGCGAGGTTCCCGCCGAGGGCCAGAGCAACTACATGTTCCCGTACTTCGTGCCCATGCTGGAAACCTATGACTACACGAAGGAATCCATGCCCTGCTATCCCACGTCGGTGGGCTTCAGCAGCCTCGCTACCTGCATGAAGGAAAACCTGCAGGTTGCCATCGACGCCGGCGCCGACATCCGCTACACCACGCCCGTCGTCGACCTGATCGTGGATGATTCGGGTGCCGTAACCGGCGTATACGCCCAGGCTCACGGCTCGAAGAAGTACATCAAGTGCAACGCCAAGAAGGGCGTCGTCATCGCCACGGGCGATTATCTTGCGAACGAGGAAATGACCAAGTACTTCCAGCCGAACAACATCGAGAACGAGATTCCCATCCTCTGCGTGGCCATGGATGCCGCGGGCGATTACGCCCTCACCGGCGATGCGCTGAAGATGCTGGCCTGGCACGGCGCCGAAATCGAGCGCAGCCATGCCTCCATCATCCACCACATGGGCGCGGGCGCTGGCGCCGATGGCCGTGGCGTCATCGGCAACAACGGCTACCTGTGGCTCAACAAGCGCGGTAAGCGCTTCATGAACGAGGACGTTCCCGGCCAGCAGGTGGAAAACCAGGTCGAGAACCAGCCCGGCAAGGTCGCCTACCAGTTCTTCGACGCCAACTGGCCCGAGCAGCTGAAGTACTTCCCGGCTGCCCACGGCATCGCCTGCTACTACCTGGAAGAGGACCTGCCCAGCTACACCGCCGCTGGCCTGAAGATCAACTGCCGCACCAAGAAGGACATCGAGGATGCCGTGGCCGAGGGCCGCTGCGTAAGCGCCGACACCATCGATGGTCTGCTCGCGAAGCTCGAGGGCATCGACGTGGAAACCGCCAAGGAATCCATCGCCCGCTACAACGAGCTTGCTGCCGCTGGCGAGGACAAGGACTTCGGCAAGGTGTCGAGCCGCCTGTTCCCCCTGTCCACGCCTCCGTTCTACGCAGCCGAGTGCGGCGTTGCCCTGAACCTGGGCTCGCTGGGCGGCGTCGTCTCCGACGCGGATTGCCACGTGTACAACAAGGATGGCGAAATCATCAAGGGCGTCTACGTTGCCGGCGCTCCGCAGGGCGGTCGCTTTAACGTGCAGTATCCCATCGATCTGAAGGGCATGAGCTGCGGCATGTGCATGATGTTCGGCAAGATCGCCGGCGAGAATGCCGCTAACCAGGCATAAGCATATTCTTCGAAACGGAACGGGCGCTTCGCTTTCCCTTCCCTCCCATGGGAGCGCTCATCCTTTCAAGCCCGAGAGCGTCTGCAGCGCCCTCGGGCTTTTCGCGCGTTCGCGTGCGTGGTTGGGCCGTGTCGTATAATAACCAGATGCTCGAGGGAGCGGTGCTGGGGCTGGCGCCGTGGGGGAGTTGCACGTATCGAGATTTTCCTTGGGAGGGAAGATGTCAGCTAATCGAGCGACTATGTCGTTCCGCACCACGCAGGTGTTCGGGCTCTGCTTCTATCTTGCCTGGATGTACCTGGTATTCAACGGAACGCTCTCCATTAACGTCGACCTGCGCAGCGGCCATACGCTCTTGTGGGTGCACGTCATCTCCTCGGTTGTGGGCGTGGCCACCTACGCCGCCATCGTAGGGTTCTCCCGTCAGGCCATCAGGCATTTCGCAACGCGCCGCGCGCTTGTGCTGGCTGGCGTGGTCATGGCGGTTGGCACGGCTTTGGCGGTGCCGCCGGTGGCGGAAACCCCCATTGTCCTGCGGTACGTGGGCGCGGCCCTTACGGGCGTCTCGTCGTGCTGGGTCATCGTGTACTGGGGCTCGCTATTCAGCAGCCTAGCTCCCCGCAATATGGTGCTGGCCACGGGCGTTTCCTTCTTCTTCAGCTTCCTGGTATATTACAGCGCACTTCATCTGCCCGAATACGCGCTTTTCGCCATTCAGGTGCTCCTTCCCCTTGCGGCGACGGTGCTCTTGCCCCGTGCGAGCGAAATCGCTTCGGCGCTCGACGCGCAGCCGGAATCCTCCGCCACGCCCCGCGAGCAGGCACTGAACGTGCTCGAGGGCGAGCGCTTGGAGGAAGGCGCAGGTGCGGGGCATATGATCGTTCCCGCGAAGCGTCTGCCGTGGCGCATCATGCTCGGCATCATGGTGGTGATGTTCGTGTACGGCGGCGTGCGCGTGTACGTGGGCTCCACCGAAGGGCAGGACGCCCTCACGTTCGGCCCCACGTTGCTGCTGAGCTTGCTCATTCCTGTTCTCGCCATCGTGTGGGGCGTGTTCTTCACCAAGGGAACGGTGTCGCTGGGAAGCATCTACAAGATGGCGCTCCCGTTTCTGGGCACCGCGCTGTTGGTGCTCGTCATCTTCGGAAGCGAGAGTCCGCTGGGCATAGGCACGCTGGCTACCACGTGCAACGTCACCATCGAGGTGCTCTCGTGGATCCTCATGGCCGACATCGCGCGCACGAAGCGCGTGCCCGCATTCATCGTGTTCGCGATGGGGCGCGGTGCCGTTCAGCTGGGAATGCTGCTGGGCCAGATGGTCGCGGTGTATTCGCTCGACGAACGCGCGCCGTTCGCGATCTTCTCGATCTTCGTGCTGATGATCGCGGCGGGCTTCCTGTTCGAGAGCGAGGATACCGAGCTCGTCTTCGAGGCGCCCAGTCCCGAAGAGCGCACGGCGATGGAGGAGCGCACGGGTACGTCGTTCGATGCCCGCCTTGACGAGGTGGCGCGCAATGCCCAGCTCACGGCGCGCGAAACGGAAATCTTCAAGCTATGGGCAACGGGCCATGGCTCGAAGTACATCCAGGAGAACCTGGTGATAAGCCCGGCTACGGTGAAGACGCATGTCCGCCATATCTACGAGAAATGCGATGTGCATAGCCGGGCCGAAATCATTGCCCTGCTGGAAGCGGGCGAATAGCTATTCGCCCTTGGGGGCAGGCAGGATGAAGCGCTCGAACGCGCCGAGGTACTTGCTGTAGAAGCCCACGATAGTGCCCGTGAGCAGCGCGGCGACAACGGTTCCCTCGCGCACGGTGATTTCCCCCTGCACAAGCGTCAGGCACAAGGCCAGCGCCAGTACCGACATGGCGGTGTCGGAGATGACGCGCATGAGGGCGAAGCTCTTGCCCGTACGCTTCACCAGGGCGTTCGTGAATCCGTCGCCTGCCATAACGCCCACGCGCGAAATGAGCGTGAGGTATGCGCCGAACGCGATGATGGCCGAGCTAAGGAGCACGCAGGCCAGGCGCAGGAAGTACGCTTCGGGCTTGAAGGCGCCAAGCAAGAACATCGAGAAGTCGACGATGCTGCCGAACGTGAGCGCGAACAGCACCTCCTGCACGATTTCGCGCACGGTGATCTCGTGGATGGTGAGCAGCGCCTGCAGCAGCACCAGGAAGATATTGAAGATTGCGACCCATGCGCCGTACGAAATGGACGTGATGATCAGCGAGATCGTGTAGGGCAGCGACGAGATCGCGGACGTTCCCAGGCCTGATTTCGTGAACAGCGCAACGCCGAACGAAATGCAGAAGATACCGAGGAACAGGATGAGGTAACGGTAGGCTATTTCAGATGCTTTCAAGCTATTAGGCCTCCGCTTTCTCGATGCGGGGTGCGTTCTTCAGGAAGAACGAGCAGGTGCAGCAGTACTCTTTCACCGCAGCGGAGCGGTCTGCCGTGGGTTCCAGCATTTCGAGCACGTCTGCCTGCTTGTGCTGCGGTCGCGCGCATTCGGCGAATGCGCAGTCGACCGGACAACGCCCGCCGAGCATAGCGTGAGGGCAGTGGTCGTAGTTGTTCGAGTCTCCTTCGCAGCCTCTAATTTCCCAACATTTACTCATTTACATCTCCTTCTGTCGTTCGGCAATGATAGCATTCGAAGATGTTGACTTAATGAGCTGGATGCGCGTCGTCGCCATGCGGCTGCGCATTCGGCTTCATGTGCGTGATATACCATCTGCGAGGGAGGGTCGCATGGCATATCGGAACAGTGGCTTGCATGCTTCTCGCGGCGCTCTTGCGGGCCGCGACATGGTCGTGCTGCGCTTTCGCATCATCGGTTTTGCGCTCATCGCGCTTGCGGCCGTGGTGGCGGTGTTCGCGTTTCGTGCCTGCAATGCCGCGCTCGAGCCCCAGGAAGAAGTGCAGGCGGAGCCCGTTTCGTACGATTGGTCGTGTCTGCATATCGACGGCGACCGCTACAGCTACGTGGTCGATGGCCAAGCGAAGTCGAAGCTGGGCATCGACGTGTCGGAATTCCAAGGCGACATCGACTGGGAAGCCGTGGCGCAGGATGGCATTTCGTTCGCGTACGTGCGCGTGGGCAATCGTGGCGCGGAAACGGGTACGCTCTATTCCGACGACCTGTTCGAAGATAACCTCTCGGGTGCCCAGGCTGCGGGTTTGCCGTGCGGCGTGTACTACTTTTCCCAGGCCATTTCCGAAGACGAGGCGTGCGAGGAAGCGCAATTCGTTCTCGACGCGTTGGGTGGCCGTGCGTTGGAGTATCCCATCGCCTACGACTGCGAAGAGGTTGCGGACCTCGATTCTCGCATCGAGGGGCTTTCCGTCGAGCAGATGACGGCGAATGCCAAGGCGTTTTGCGAGGTCATTGAAGCAGCTGGCTATCGGGCGATGATTTATGGCAACGCGAACGATTTCGCGCGCTACAACGCAAGCGAGCTTTCCGCGTATCCGTTCTGGTACGCGAGCTACAACGAGCTTCCGTATGGTGCCACCTCGTTCTCCATCTGGCAGTACACCGATGGCGGTTCGGTGAATGGGGTGCCCACGGCCTGCGATATGAACATCCAGATAGAGCTTTCGTAAGCGCTTCCGGGCCGAGGGGGCAGCGGGTTACCGGTTGGTGACACGGGCGTGAAAACGCCCGGCTCTGCTTGCGCGTGCGTTCCGTCTCACTATAATCATGTTTTGGCACTCAAAGGCGTCGACTGCTAACGTTGCGCTCGTTGGCGGCCGGCTGGCTATAGATTGGTGAAAAGAGGTCATTACATGCGCAAATTCAAGACGGAAAGCAAGAAACTACTCGACTTGATGATCAATTCGATCTACACGAATCGCGAGATCTTCCTGCGCGAGCTCATCAGCAACGCTTCCGACGCGGAAGACAAGCTGTACTTCAAGAGCCTCACCGACTCGAGCATCCAGCTGGGGAAGAACGACCTCACCATTCGCGTTTCGTTCGACGCCGATGCTCGCACCGTTACGGTATCCGATAACGGCCTGGGCATGGATAAGGATGGCCTCGATGCAAACCTGGGCGTCATCGCGCATTCCGACAGCTTGGAATTCAAGACCGCGCAGGCGGCCAATGCCCAGAAGGAGCCTGCCGCCGACGGTGAAGGCGACGAGGTAGAGGCCTCCGCGCAGTCGGGCGACGTGGATATCATCGGCCAGTTCGGCGTTGGCTTCTATTCCGCGTTCATGGTTGCCAAGAAGGTGCGCGTCGTCACGCGCAAGTATGGCGACAGCGAGGCGTGGGTATGGGAAAGCGACGGCGTGGAAGGCTACACCATCGAGCCTGGTCAGAAGGACACGCACGGCACCGACGTTATCCTGTACCTGAAGGACAACACCGACGAGGAAAGCTACGACACCTTCGCCAGCGAGTTTGGCCTGAAGGACCTCATCAAGCGTTACAGCAACTACGTTCGTTACCCCATTCAGATGCTGTGCACCAAGAGCCGTCAGAAGCCGAAGCCCGAAGATGCCGGCGACGACTACAAGCCCGAATGGGAAAGCTACACCGAACTCGAGACCATCAACTCCATGACGCCCATTTGGAAGCGCCGCAAGAGCGAGGTTTCCCAGGACGAGTACAACGAGTTCTACAAGAGCCAGTTCCACGACTTCACCGATCCCGCGCGCACCGTTTCCGTGCATGCCGAAGGCGCGATTTCCTACGACGTGCTGCTGTTCATTCCCGGTCGCGCTCCGTTCGACTTGTACAGCAAGGATTACCAGAAGGGCCTGGAGCTCTACAGCAGCAACGTGCTCATCATGGACAAGTGCGAAGAGCTGGTGCCCGACTACTACAACTTCGTGCGCGGCGTGGTGGACAGCCAGGACCTCACGCTCAACATCAGCCGCGAGACGCTGCAGCATAACAGCCAGCTGCGCGCCATCGCCCACAAGGTCGAGAAGAAGATCACCGGCGAGCTGAAGAAGATGCGCGACAACGACCGCGAGGATTACGAGAAGTTCTTCGAGAACTTCGGCCGCGGCCTGAAGTACGGCATCTACAGCACGTATGGTTCTGCCAAGGGCGAGCTGGGCGAACTGCTGCTGTTCTATTCGGCCAAGCAGGAGAAGATGGTCACGCTCGACGAGTACATCGCGGCTATGCCGGAAGACCAGAAGGCCATCTACTACGCAGCTGGCGAAAGCGCCGAGCGCCTGCAGAAGATGCCCATGGTAACGGGCGTGCTCAGCCGTGGCTACGACGTGCTGCTGTGCACGCAGGACGTCGACGACTTCTGCATGCAGTCGATGATGAACTACAACGAGAAGGACCTGAAGAACGTTGCGAGCGGCGATCTGGGCCTGGAAAGCGAAAGCGACAAGACGGCTGCCGAAGAGGCCACCAAGGAACACGAGGCGCTGTTCGCGGCCATGAAGGACGCGCTGGGCGACAAGGTCGTGCGCGTGGCCGTTTCCCCCGTGCTCACCGATGCGCCTGCGGCCATTACCGCGGAAGGCCCCGTGAGC
Organism: Denitrobacterium sp.; assembly: GCF_056180635.1. Taxonomy (NCBI): domain Bacteria; kingdom Bacillati; phylum Actinomycetota; class Coriobacteriia; order Eggerthellales; family Eggerthellaceae; genus Denitrobacterium; species Denitrobacterium sp. The sequence goes on from NZ_JAZZJS010000023.1 coordinate 8,845, forward strand.
TTGGAGATGGAAAAGATCATGGCCGGCATGCCCGATGCGAACGATGCCATGAAGTCGCAGCGCGTACTGGAAGTGAACGCAAAGCACGATGTATTCCAGGCACTCGTGGCCGCGCAGGAGGCGGGCGAGACCCGGAAGGTGTCCGACTACACCGAGCTTCTGTACGAGCAGGCGCTGCTCATGGAGGGTCTGCCCATCGACGACCCGGTTGCGTTCGCGCAGCGCGTGTGTGCTCTGATGAAGTAGATTCGCGCGCCGCACAAGCGGCATAAGCGCAGGTTGCCACGAGGGGCGGGAGGTTTTCTCCCGTCCCTCGTTTGCATTTGGGGGATGCTTCGTGCTGGAGAGCGGCAAGTTGTGTCGGAACGATGGAGGCAGCCTATGAGTTAGGTAGCCCGAACAGACGTGATATTTCGTGCCGAGCGATGCGGAGGAGGGGTGTGCGCCGCGTTCGGAGCCGTTATTGCGACAGTGGCTGCATTTGTGTCGTCTCATCTAGTAGGCCTGCTATCAGGTGAAATGCTTTCGTTTTGTACATGCGTCCTTTTGGAGTGTCCGCAAAATCGGACAATTAGGCATGCCTAAATTCTCTGCTACCATTCTCGCGAAAATCGAATATGGGACCACTGTATTCAGCTGGTTTCAGGGACTGCAAGGAAGGAAAGGGTATGAGGAATTTGGGTGAGGACGCGGCTCCGTGGCGTCGCACCAGCTGGTTCACGCGCGCGACTGCGGCGGGCGTGGCGGTTATGCTGGCGGCAAGCACTGGCCTGGCCGGCGTGTCGTTTGCCGATGAGGCGCCGTCGCAGAGCGACGATTCATCGAGCGTATCGCAGCAGGGGGAGGAGGAGTCGGCTGACGTTTCGCTGGAGCAGCAGCTCACGAAGCTGGGCGCAACCGAGGCGGATGTTGCTACGAGCGAGGCGATCGAAGACCAGACGCCTACCACCGACGGCAAGGTGACGATCATCGTCCAGCTCGAGGATGGTTGGAATAGCGGCGTTCAGCTGTTTGGCCTGTCGTTTGGCGCCCCCAGCGGGGAATCGCGACACGATGCCATGCGCGACAGCATTCGCAAGATCGTGAGCGCGGGCGATGGCCAGGGCGAAGGCGCCGGCGGGCTTCAACTGTTTTCCGAGGGCTCGTCGTCCAGCGACGATGCCATCGAGGAAGTGGCCGACTACTATAACGTCATCGACGGCTTCGCCATCAAGGCTCCCGAAAGCGCGCTCGAGGACATCCGCAATCTCGATGGCGTGAAGAACGCGTTCGTCGAGCGTTCGTATTCCATTCCCGCCGACATGGGCACGCAGTCCACGAACGCCCTCAACCAGTCGAGCCTCGATATGACCGGGGCCGATGATGTGGAGTATCGCGGCGCGGGCCAGACGATCGCCATCGTCGATAGTGGCTTGCAGCTGAATCACGAGGCGTTCACCGGCGACATGAGCGATGTGGACGTGGCCTGGACGCAGGATGAAATCGATGCGGCGAAGACCCAGCTCAACGAGGGCAAAAAGGGTGTCTTCACGAATAGCAAGATCGTCTTTGGCTACGACTACGCCGACGATGATTCCGAGGTGACGCCCGGAACCTTTACCGACCTTTCCCATGGTACGCACGTGGCGGGCATCGCCGCGGCTAACGGTGGCCAGATCGAGGGCACGGCGCCCGACGCGCAGATCATGATGTTCAAGGTCTGCGACGATGTGCAGGGCTCCATCTACGATAGCGTGCTTCTTTCCGCGCTCGACGACGTGGCCGCGCTGGACAAGGCCGGCGAGGCGAGCGGCAACAACATCGACGTCGTTAACATGTCGCTGGGCAGCGACTGCGGCTTCGGCGAGAATGCTTCTCGCCAGACGTATGCCGACGCCATCGACGCGATGGAGAACCAGGGCATCGTCGTGAACGTTGCCGCTGGCAACGCCTACAACACCGCATACGGCAACACGTCGGGCAGCAATCTTCCGTACGCGACCGACCCCGACGCGGAAATCATTTCCTCGCCTGCGGCGTTCGATAATTCGTTTGCAGTGGCAAGCGTGAACAACGCCGAGGGCAGCTCGGTCTTCTACTTTGGCGATGAAGCGGTCGAGTATCGCGACGTCACGGCGCAGGATGGAACCGAGGTTCCCTCTTTTGGCTACCTTGCGGAAGGCTCGTACGACATCGTCGATGGCGGCATTGGCTCCGCGGCCGACGTCGAGGCTGCTTCCGTGGCTAACGGCGGTTCGCTGGCGGGCAAGATGGTGCTCGTGCAGCGCGGCGGCGAAGATGGCGGCGAGAAGCTCAGCTTCCAGCAGAAGCTTCAGAATTTCGCGGCGCTTAACCCTGTTGCGGTGGTCTTCTACGACAACGTTTCGGAGTCGAGCCGCAACTTTGGCCTGAGCACCGCGCAGGAAATCCCTTCGGTGGGCATTTCCCTGGAAGCGGGCGAATCGATCAAGCAGGCCATCGCGGCAGGTTCCACCCAGGTCAAGATCGTGAAGGGCGCGAAGGCCGACTCGGCTTCCTTCGACCATTACGTCATGAGCGATTTCAGCAGCTGGGGCACCACGCCCGAGATGGACATCAAGCCCGAAATCACCGCGCCGGGCGGCAACATCTACAGCTCGGTGAGCGGCGGCAGCAACACGTACTCGTACATGAGCGGCACGAGCATGGCGACGCCCCAGATGGCTGGCATCACCGCGCAGGTGCATCAGTACATCGAGTCGAGCGAGGCGCTTGCCGGCAAGAGCCAGGCGGAAAAGAACAGCCTGGTGAGCCAGCTGCTCATGAGCACCGCGCGCCCCATCGTGAACACCGCGTCGTCGGCGAGCTACTATTCCCCGCGCAAGCAGGGTGCTGGCCTGGCCGATGTGAAGGCGGCGGTTTCCACGCCCGTGTATGCCACGGTCGATGGCGCGAAGGTGGCCGACCGCCCGAAGGCCGACCTGGGCGAAAGCGCGAGCGGCACGTGGAGCTTCACGGTTACGCTGCATAACATCAGCGATGCCGCGGCTACCTACACGCCCGATGCGCATGCCATTTCCGATACGGTGGCCGATGGCCTGTTCCAGCAGGCGTCGAAGGACTGGACGAACGAGGGGATTGACGTGAGCTACGAAGGGCTCACCGACGGTGCCGTCGTGGTTCCCGCCAATGGCACCGCTTCCTACACCGTGAAGATCTCCTGCGGCTCGGCCTTCACCAGCTGGGCTTCGGCCAATACCCCGAACGGCACGTTCGTGGAGGGCTTTGCCTTGCTGAAGGCGGAAGAGGGTTCGGGCAACCCCGACCTGTCCACGCCGTTCTGCGGCTTCTATGGCGACTGGGATGCCGTGCCCGCGTTCGACTCCGATTCCTACAATGCCAGCTCGAAGACGTTTATTGGCGACGAAGAGGTGAAGACGGGCTCGCATGCCATTGGCACGATGCTTGCCAGTGGCACCACGAATCTGCCCCTGGGCGTGAACCCGGTCGACGGTGGCACGAGCCTCATTGCCGATGGCAATTACTCGAGTCTCATGCACGAGGGAAAGCAGATCGTATCCAGCACGTCGTTCAGCTCGAGCCCCAGCAGCGCCAGCCCCATGACTGGCCTGCGCCGCAACCTTACCGACTACACCATTGAGTACACCAATGAGAAGGGCGAGGTCGTTCGCTCGTTCGATAGCAAGTATCAGGTGAAATCTCATTTCGCATCGGGCTATGGCATGACGTATGCCGAGCAGTGGACGGGCCCGTTCGCGTTCGCTGGCCAGGGTGAAGATGGCAGCTACCTGCCCCAGGGCACGTACACCATGACGAAGACGGCGAAAACGGCCGGCGGCGACGGCAGCGTGACCCAGGTGCAGACCGACACGTTCCAGTACGATACGCAGGCCCCCGTCATCTCGAACCTGACGTATTCGGGCGAAGGCGACGAGCGCGTCGTGAGCTTCGACGTGACCGACAACACCTGGCTTGCTGCGATTCAGTTCTACGACACGAAGAACCAGGGCTACTTCTATCGCAAGCTGCCCGACGATATCGACGGCAACGGCAGCGCATCCGCGAGCGAGGCCTCCGAGGAGCGCTACACCACGAACGAAGATGGCACGCGTACCTGGCATTTCGACATTCCGATGAAGGACCTGCGCTCTACCTGGCAGAACATTGCCGATGAATCATCGCTCGCCGGCTCCATGCCCGATACCGTGGCCCTGTACGCTTATGACTACGGCTTGAACGCCGCGAAGTCTCAGCGCATCGTCGTGAACCAGATCGCGCCCACGTCGGTTGACGTGACGCCCGATGAGTCGACGCTCTATCAGGGGCAGACCGTTGCGCTGCAGAGTGCGTTCCTTCCCGATAACGCCACCGAGACGAACCTGACCTATGCAAGCGGTGACACCAACGTGGCCACGGTTGACGCTGATGGCGTGGTAACGGCCGTGGGCCTGGGCGATACGACCATCGTCGCCACGTCTACTTACGACGCGAGCGTGTCTGATGCGGTATCCGTGCACGTCACCGAGGTGCCCGATAGCGTGGGCGTTGCCATGCAGGCGCCCGAAGCCACCGTCGCGTTCGGCGCGGAGTACACGGCCAATGCCGTGGTGGCTCCCGCGTACGCTTCCGATACCATCGAATGGACGAGCAGCAACGAGTCGGTTATGACGGTGAAGGGTTCTTCCGATGCGACTGCCGGCGAGGATAACCTGGCTTCCGCAACTATCGTGGCGGGAAGCGTAACGGGTGACGCGACGCTCACCGCGAAGCTCACGCACGTGGATGCAACGTCGGGCGAGACGCAGACGTACACGGCGAGCATGACGGTAAAGGTGCGCCAGGATAACTACGGCGACTTCATCATTGACGAGACGTACCCCGAAGGTCCGCGCCTGCTGTATTACGCCGGTTCGCTCTCCAACGTGACCATCCCCGACAACGTTGAGGTCATTGGGCCGCAGGCGTTCGCCGGCGTGACGTGCGAGACGGTTACCGTTCCCGCGAGCGTCGAGAAGATCGAAGATGGCGCATTCGAGCAGATGCCCAACCTCACCACGGTGACGTTCCAGGATTCCGATACGAATCCCAGCCGCCTTACCACCATGGGCAACAGCGTCTTCTATCGCGACTTGAACATCAACGAGATCCATTTCCCCCGCAACCTGGTGAACCTGGGCGAGGGCACGTTCGACACTTCCAGCATCAAGACGGTCACGTTCCCGTATGGCCTCACGAAGATTCCGGCCAAGACGCTGAACTACTGCACCATCGAGAACGTCACCATTAGCGATGCGGTTACGGAAATCGGCGACTACGCGTTTTCCGCCGACATGTACCTGAATACCGTGAAGGTTCAGAAGGCTGATGGCACGGTCGAGGAGGGCAAGCTCCCCTCGGCGCTTACCACCATCGGCAACTCGGCGTTCTCGGGCTCGAAGCTCACTTCCATGGACGTCGTGCTTCCCGCAGGCGTGAAGCAGGTGGGCGCGGGCGCGTTCAACAGCGTGAGCAGCTCGAACTTCAAGCTCAACGATGGACTCGAAAGCGTGGGCGAATCGGCGTTCCAGGGCTGCGCGGCCAAGGAAATCGTCATTCCCGACAGCGTGACGAGCGTGGGCGAATACGCGTTCTCGAATATGAGGAACTGCTCGTCGTTCACCATCGGCGCAGGTGTGCCGGCCAACTCGCTGGAAGGCGTGTTCGCCTATGCCACGAACTGCAAGGAATTCAAGGTGTCGCCGGCAACCACGAACTACAAGGCGGTCGACGGCGTGCTGATGAGCGGCGACGGCAAGACGCTCGTGAGCGTTAACGAGGGTGCTGCACGTGAGTCGTATGCCATTCCCGAAGGCACCGAGCGCCTGGGCATCTACGCCTTTGCGTCTTCGCGCGCCAAGCACGTGACGTTCCCCGATAGCCTGCGTTCCATCGGTGGCAGCTGCTTCCTGGAGAGCGCCATCAACGAGGTCATTCTGCCCGAGCAGATGGAAGCCATCGACAATGCCGCGTTCCAGGGCTGCCAGAGCCTTACGAGCGTGAAGGCGGGCGGTACCAAGCATATCGGCAGCTACGTGTTCTATAACTGCCTGAGCCTGAACTCCTTCGATTTCGGCACGCGCCTGGAAAGCATCGGCGACGGTTCGTTCGGCGAGGACACGGGCTTCACCGAGTTCGTGTTCCCCGACACCCTTACCGCCATCGATGGCGGCTGCTTCGCCAATATGCCCAACCTGAAGAAGGTGCATATCGGCGCCGGCATGACCGGGTCGCTGGCGAATTCCTTCACGGGCGACTTCAACCTGTCGGAAATCACCGTTTCGGAAGACAACCCCGTGTACCACGTGCAGGATAACGTCCTCTACGGCGTCATGAGCGAGGACGTGGATTCCCAGTTCCCCGGCAAGCACCTCATTCTGTCGCTGCCTTCGAACACCTTCACCGAGTACACGGTGGAAGAGGGCACGGTCGCCATCGACGACCAGGCATTCCGCGGCAATAGCAGCCTGCGCAAGGTAACGCTGCCGGAAGGCATTCGCAATCTGGGTGTTGGCGCGTTCAACAGCTGCTCGAGCCTGACCGAGATCAACTTCCCCGAAAGCCTCGAGAACATCGACGGCTTCTACAGTACCGACAGCCTGGACACGGTGGATATCGCGAGCGCGAAGTTCGTGAAGCAGAATTCGTTCCTGGGCAACATGCCCGAGCATCTGATCGTACGCAGCGGCAAGGTTGGCGACACGGTTGACGTGAAGACGTGGTCGGACGAAAACACGTACGCGACCGGCGCGTTCTTCGACAGCATGGATTACAACGGCTACAGCGGCATGAAGACCGCGTACTTCGGCCCTGGCATGAAGACCGTCGACATCACGTACGACGAGGCACCCGGCACGCTCGTTCTGCCTGCCGACCTGGAGTACCTGAAGCTGGCGTCGCCTACGGGCTCGAATATGCTGAAGTTCAAGGTGTACGTGCCCAAGACCGACGAGCAGGGCAATATCACCTCTGGTTGGAAGGTCGCCGAGCAAGCGCTTAAGGATATGGGAATCAGCACGAGTCACCTTGCCGATTACACGGCGCTTTCCTCCACGCTGCACGTGGGCGAACCGAGCCAAGGTGGCTCTGAGAGCACGGGCGATGCGACGAAGTCGTATGCGATTGGCGTGAACTGGTTCAAGACGGGCACCGACGAGGCTTCCTCGGTGGGCACCTACCTGGGCAACTCCTCGACGGCCTACTCGAACGGCGACGGCACGTTCACCGTTATCTTCTCGCCGAGCACGATGTATTCCGACATGATTCTGGGCATGAACATCGCCGGCGTGGACATGACGAAGGACGGTGGCAATTTCTTCGCGACGCTGAGCGCGGAGCAGCTGCAGTCCCGTCAGTCCGTCGAATTCACGCTGAGCTACATGGGCATGACCAACAAGCAGTCGTGCGACGTCGAGTTCGATGTCGCCGGCGTTGCGAACATGATTTCCGATTCCAAGAACGGCACGGCGTCTACCCAGCTCACCGTTGCGTCCGTTGCCGCAGGCGACGACGCCGAAGTAGGCGGCGTGGTGAAGCCGGGCAAGAAGCAGAAGGTGTACGTGGATGCGGAAGGCGGCGTTGCGGGCTCGAGGGAGTATCGCTTCGTGAGCACGCTGCCCGACGGCGAGACGTTCGTCGTGCAGGATTGGTCGACGTCGAATGCCTGCGCTAGCTGGACGCCCATTACCACGGGCGAGACGCTTACCGCCGAGGTGCGCGACGCGACCTGCCTTACCGTGCAGACCGCAGGCGTCGTCAAGGCCATGACGGCTGCCGCCCGCGACGACCTGGCCGCGCTCGAAGCCGACATCGAGGTGGCAAGCGACATGGAGCAGGGCTCCTCGAGCGAGAGCGCGTTCGCGGCGCTTCAGCAGGCGATTTCCTCCGCGTCGGCCGTTGCCGCGAATGATAACGCCCAGGCATCGGACATCGAATCCGCGCGTACCGCGCTGCAACAGGCCATTGCCGACTTCCAGGCCACCGCGGGTTCGGGCTCGTTCGAGCAGGCCGTTTCCGCGCTCCCCGAGGCCCCCGATGTGCGCAAGGCCGATGGCGAGGCCGTGAAGGCCGCGCAGCAGCAGTATGCGCAGCTGAGCGATGCCGCCCGCGCTGCCGTTTCGGCTGATAGCGTTGCCAAGCTCGACGCCGTGGGCGCCGCGTATGCGACGGAGCTCATCGACGCGCTTTCGGGCAATATGGGCGCTCAGGCGGAAGGCGACGTGATTGCCGCCCGCGCTGCGTACGATGCGCTTTCCGATGCTGGCAAGGCGCTGGTGTCCGCTGCCGAGCTGCAGAGCCTGGAGCGTGCCGAGCAGGCGAGCGTCGACAAGAGCGAGCTTGAGACCCAGATTGCCGCGGCTCGTGCCGTAGCGCAGGGCGACAAGTCCGATGCCGCGTTCGCCGCACTGCAGGCCGCCATTGCCGCCGCTGAGTCGGTGGAGGCGAGTGCGACCGCGACGCAGGAGCAGGTGAACACGCATGCCAACATGCTGAAGAGCCAGATCGAGGCGTTCAAGGAGTCGGGCAAGGCCGAGGTGAAGACGCTCGAGATGCTTCGCCTGTACAACCCGAATTCGGGTGAGCACTTCTACACGTCCAGCACGAGCGAGCGCGACACGCTCGTGAAGGCAGGATGGCAGGCCGAGGGAAGCGCGTGGAACGCTCCCGCCACCAGCGATATTCCGGTGTATCGCCTGTACAACCCGAACGCGGGCGATCACCACTACACCACCAGCGAGGATGAAATGAAGAGTCTGGTGGCCGTGGGCTGGAATTACGAGGGCATTGGATGGTACTCCGAGGGCGATGCGGGCGTGCCGCTCTACCGCCTGTACAACCCGAATGCCATTGCCGGCGCGCATCATTACACGACGAGCAAGGATGAGACCGAGTCCTTGATCGCTGCCGGATGGAACGCCGAGGGCATTGCCTGGTACGGCATGAAATAACACAGGGGCAGGACGCTGGTTCGGCGTTCTGCCCTTTTGCTTGGGCGCCGCCGGGGCGAGTTGTTCCCGGTTGGCGCCGTACGCGTATAAGCGGAGCGCGCAAGCGCCCCGAGGAAAGGAAGGTCATATGCACGAAAGTTCAATCGCTAGGCGCGCGGGCGGCGTTGTCGTCAGCGCGATGGCCCTGATGGCCATCGCATGCGCGCTCCTCGTTTCGGCGCCGCAGGCGTGGGCTGCCACGGCTCTGAACGAGGATTGGTTCAGCAGCGCCATCTGGATGGCTCCGTCCTATACGGGCCAGGAGCTCCGCCCGCTCGACACGGGCGTCTGGAACGACGACTACGAGACGCTGGAGCTGGGCACCGACTACGCCATCACGTACGAGAACAACGTGAATGCCGGCACGGCTTCGTATACTGCAACGGGCCTGGGGAAGTACGAGGGCACCGTGCAGGGTACGTTCGAGATCAAGGCCCTGAGCCTTGACCCGATGGAGTTCGAGACATCGCTATCTTTGAATGGGGGCACGAAGTTCCTGAAGACGGGCTCGGCCGTGAAGCCCGTGCCCGTGGTAACCACCAGCACGGGCAAGGTGCTTCCCGCATCCGATTACACGGTGAAGTACACGGATGCGTCGGGCGCCGAGGTTGAGCCCGTTGAGTCGGGCACGTACACGGTGACGTGCGAGGGTGCCACGAGTAACGTGTCCGGTTCGGCAAGCGTCACGTTCTCCATCATCGACGAGCCCATTTCCATCGAGGGCGCTGCTCTGTATGGCGTGGAGGATTCCGCTTCCTACAACGGGGGCAATGCGGTGGAATTCCCGTTCGTCTCCGTTGCGCTGAACGATGAGACGCTTTCCGCCGAAACCGATTATGACGTTTCCTACGAGAACAATTACCTGGTAGGCACGGCGAAGCTCACGGTCACGGGCAAGGGCGTCTACACGGGCGCGATTACCCGCGAGTTCCAGATTGTGAAGTGCGACATCTCTACGATCGTGTCGTACGAGAACATGAAGGGCGTGTCCAACCTGTTCTCGCATCCGTATACGGGCGCGGCCATCGAGCCGCGCATGGTTATCACCGCGGGCGATGCCGTTCTGCAGGAGGGCGTGGACTACACGCTTTCCTACGCGAACAACGTCGAGGCCTGGCTGCCCGATAACCTGCTCGTGAATGCTGGCGATACCGCAGGCGACCCTGCGGCGCGCCCAACGGTAACCGTTACGGGCATTGGCAATTACGAGGGCACGGCCAGCTTGGGCTTCACCATCACGCCTACGGTCGTGGATATCGCGTCGGCCAATGTGCGCAACTTCCCTGCGCGCACCTACAACGGCAGCGCGCAGGCGCTTACGCTCGACGAGTGCTCGATGAAGTATGTGAACACGTACGGCGATTACGCTTCCATGGGCCTGGAGGAAGTGCATCTGAATGCGTCGTATAAGAATGCGGCGGGCGAGGCCGTTTCCGCCGATCAGGTGGTTGATGCCGGCAATTACACGCTCGTGCTCACCGCCGTGGGCGACGATGGGTTCGCTGGCACGAAGGAGACGAGCTTCTCCATCGCGCAGCTTCCGTTCGACGATGCGTCTGTTTCCGTGTCGGTTCCCGACCAGGTAGCTGGCGTGACCGAGGTGCATCCCGTAGTTACCGCCCAGGTGGCTGGCGAGACGTATACCCTGGTTGAGGGCAAGGATTACACGGTTAGCGACTTGAAGGCGTACGAGGCGGGTGGTTCCGTGAAGGTTACCTCCACGAACGTCAACTTCGCTGCTGGCTCCATCGTCACGACGTTTGCCGTATCGAGCCAGGAGCAGGTGGACGCGAGCAACGCGCTGAGCGAGCGCATCGCCTCTGCCAAGGCTGTTGACGCTGACGCGCTGCAGCCGATGGGCGCTTCCATTCTGACGCAGGCCATCAGTGACGCCGAGGCTGCGCTTTCCGACGAAGATCGCGATGCCGACACGCTCACGACTGCCAATACGCGCCTGCAGCGTGCCGAGGACGTGGCTTCTTCGCTGAACGCGTCCGTGAAAACGACCTGGTACGAGACCGGCACCTACGCGGGACTTTCCACGCAGAGCGTGTCGATGGCAAACGGCTTCTCCACGGGCGAGATGGGCCTTTCCGCCGTTGATGCCGCAGGTAACGTAACTGCGGTTGTTGCGTTCAACAAGGCGGGCGCGTCGCTCATGAAGGGGTTGTCGGTTGGCTCTGCGCAGGCCGAAGAGGTTGCGACGGGCTATTGGGCCGCTTCCGTGAGCGAGCGGGCGCTGCATGAGGTGACGCCGGTTGCGTTCACCTATCAGGCCGGCCCCACGATGCGTACCGATTCCGCCGACATGGTTGCCTCCTTCACGTACGCGGCGCCTATTGCCTTTGCGAAGGCTGGCGATGGCACGGCGTCGATGGCTGGCAAGTTCATCGAGGCCACGGCGACGATTACCGAGGCTGCCGGCAGCTACGCCATCGATATTACGCCTACTGCGGAGGGCGATAGCTATATCGCTGGCATCACGTACGGCGAGGGCGCCACGCCCGCCGAGAACGTTGCCGAGGACGGAGCCGCCGCCAAGACGTTCCGCGTGTACGCGTCTTCGCTGAGCGAGCTCGTTCCCGTGACGTTCTCCATCACCATGATGCCCAACCCCACTGATGCCTACCTGGTGGTGAATCCTGGCGACCTGAGCGCCGCGGTTGTTTCCGTGAGTGACCAGACGGCAACGGGCGAGGCTCTTGCGCCGCAGGCCACGGTTACGCTGAACGGCGAGAAGCTGGTCGAGGGCCAGGACTACGCGATTTCGTTCGAGAACACCGAGAAGGCTGGCACCGCTACCGCCGTGCTGACGGGCCTCAACCGCTATGTGGGTAGCTCGACGACGGCTTCGTTCAACGTTGTCGACCCCGCGCCTGCGGTGAAGAGTATCGCCATGTTCCGCTTGTACAACCCCAATAGCGGCGAGCATTTCTATACCGCGAACGCCTCCGAGAAGGCCAATCTGGTGAAGCTTGGCTGGCATGACGAGGGAATGGGTTGGATTGCCCCCGAGACCAGCGACACCCCGGTGTATCGCCTGTACAACCCGAACGCGGGCGACCACCATTACACCACGAGCGTTGACGAGAAGAACAACCTGGTGGCCGTGGGCTGGAGCTACGAGGGTATCGGCTGGTACTCCGACGATGCCCAGACCGTCAAGCTGTACCGCGAGTACAATCCCAACGCCATTGCGGGTTCCCATAACTACACCACCAGCTCTAGCGAGCACAAGCACCTTGTCTCGCTGGGTTGGCACAACGAGGGCATTGCCTGGTATGCCGTAGCGGCCGGGTAACCCGGCTCGCGAGGCTGCCTGAGTCGTCCGGCGGGGAGCAGGGGCGTGTCCCGGAGGGGCACCGCTCCGCTGCTCGCGGCCCCGGGAGGGCGGGTACCGCGTCGTGCGGCTTACGCCGCCCTCCGCTCGCCCGCCCTCCCCGAGGGGCCGCTCGTGCGCTGCGCTGGCTCATGCTTTTTTCTTGCGCCTGGCTGAGCCAGGCGCTTTTGGTTTGCTTTCGCAGTGCCCCCTCCGGGACACGCCCCTGCTCCCGCCTGCGGGGGAGGTCGCTCGCGGCTCGCAGGGTTTGCGGCCGGTGTGGGGTGGGGCCCCGGGTCCCGATCGGGAATCGCCGGACGGGCGCGGACGCTTCGCTGCGCGCCCTGCCGCAATCGGGTCCCGCTCGCCGGGTCGTTGGCCCGTGGGACGGGCGGATGCGCTTCGCTGTCCGCCCTGTTGTGGGCTGGT